>VGYL01000751.1 GCA_016872975.1 Planctomycetota bacterium | reverse complement strand
GATAAGACTCCACCAAGGCCCAATAGGTATGCGGCTTGCCGTTCTTCTTGCGGATGCAGCGTCGTAAGTACATCGTCGATCCTTGCCGGTCCTATCGATGGACCTCCCGAAGGATCGCCGACTTCCTGCCGGCAGGCAAGAGGCCGGGTCTTCACTACATCGGTCTTGGGACCCCAAACCGCAGCGGATGCCCCAGAAACGACAACCCCGTCTCGAAAATCGCCAAAAGAATCTCCCAACAGCGTAACTTGGGCTAACTTATTTTTGGACAGCCGCTTGGCAGCGAAATCGAGAAGGAGGTTAGTCTTTTGTTGGCCGCCCAGGAGGCCCGCCGCAGTGACGACGTCCTAGAGCAAATCCGCTTTGAAAAAGAATTGCTCGCGATGACGAACACCGAGCGCGAGATTGCGATTGCCCTGCGGCATGCGGAAATCACAGCGTCGAGCGCCCAAGCGGACGCAATCCGGCGCGAAATGAAAGAGCTTGCGGAGGCCCGCAAGCTGCGCGACGTTGCCGAAGAAGTAGGCACTGCCTTCGGCCGCACGTTCGAGCAGATCATTCTCGACGCGACGGGCCGGAGACGCGATCAATGCTCTCTTAGCCGACATCGCGCGCGGTAATTCGGAAAACCGTCACCGACCCGATTGCCAACGCGGTCACCGGCCTCATAACAGGTATCGCTGGCATTGCCCACACGGGCGGGATCGTAGGTGAGACCAGCTTTCCCACACGGCCGGTGGACCCGGCGATTTTCGCGTATGCCCAGCGCCTTCATAGAGGGTTGGCCCCAGATGAATTCCCGGCCATTCTCCAAAGAGGGGAAGAGGTACGGTCACGGGCCCAAGTGGCCGCGGACCGGAGCGTCCAGCCGCCGCAAGTGAGCGTGCAGATTGTCAACAACTCGTCGGTGCCAGTGACAGCATCGGCCCCGGACATCAAAGTTGACCTGAAGAGGATGGTCGTGGGGATCGTCCTGGAGGACGCCCACAACAACGGGCCGATTAGCAGGGCCACAAAACGATAAGGTAGAAAGCAAGGCGCGGGCGCGTCTTGCTGAAATACACAGTTTTCGGCCTTCTGCCCCAGATGGCCCATCCGAAGGTCACGGAGCACAACAATGGACAACCAGAACAACGTCACAATCACAGGCACCCTTGTAGAGCAGGCGTCGATGAGTGAGACCCTGGACGCCGAACCACTTGCCAACTTCCAGCTTCTCGTTCTACACGACTGGCGAGCACCGGACGGCAGCCAGAGCACGAACCAACTTCACATTCCCTGCTTCGCGACCGGCCACGCGGCCAACTCGATTCACAAGTACGGGCGGGCCGGTGTTCGTGTCACCGTCACCGGCCGACTTGACACGTGGAATGTCCCGCAACCCCACGGCGGGACGCAAGAGGCGTTGATGGTCAAGGCAGCGGCGATAGGTTATGTCTCTCCCCGCGAAGTCTTCGAAGGAGCCAGGAAATGACGCCGATTCTCCCGACACGCCGATGGTATCCGCTTCGACCGCACACCGGGCAGCGGGCTTTATGGGACAGTCCCGCGCGGTTCAAGGCTGCCGCGTGCGGGCGCAGATCGGGCAAGAGTGAACTGGCCAAGCGCACGGGTGTTCGGCTTGCCTGTTCGGCTCGGAAGTACAGCGACCCGCGATATGTCTTTGCAGCGCCGACGTATCAACAGGCCAAGCGGATCTTCTGGGCGGACCTGAAGAAGCTCGTCCCGCGCGACTTCTTCGCGGGCAGAGACCCGCGCCGGGCAGTCAGTGAGAGCGAGCTGACCATCCGACTTGTGACCGGCGCGGAAATCATCGTCACCGGCCTTGATGTGCCGGAGCGCATCGAGGGTATTCCCATCGACTGGATATGTATTGATGCGTTTGGCAACGTCAAGAAAGAGACCTGGACCGAGCACGTACGGCCGGCCTTGTCAGAGCGGGAAGGCCGAGCATGGTTGATCGGCGTCCCGGAAGGGCGAAACCACTACTACCACGTGGCGGTCAGCGCCCAGGAGCAACAAAAGGACCATCCGGAGATATGGTCCTTCCACAACTGGCCGTCATCGGACATCCTATCCCCGCAAGAGATTGAAATTGCCAAATTCGAGTTGGACGAACTGACCTTCCGGCAGGAGTTTGAAGCCGATCTTGTGAGTTTCGGCGGCCGGGTGTACTATCCCTTCGCCCGGCAGACCCATTGCGAGCCCCTTCACTACCAGCCCCAGTTGCCGTTGATCTTCTGCTTTGACTTCAACGCCCACTCCCTCGATTTCGTTCGCAACGAAACTGAAATTCCTTGAGCGGGCCTGGACACCGGTCGGCGCCCCGGTAGTACGACCACATGGCCTGATGGCAAATCGGCAGACGGTCTCCTACGAACTCCTTCACTTGATGATAGAGTTCTCCCACCGTATAGGATACTCCCTCCTCCATGGACCACAGGGATACCAGCTTAGGATCTGGGGTGAGCAGCCCGGAGGTAAAGGCCTCCACGCGGTTCTGGAACGCAGGGTTCTTCTCAGGAAAATCCGAGCATTTCGAATCTATCTACTGCCTGCCACAGGACTTAGCGACAATGCCGGACGCGTCGCTTGGGGGCCCGCCGCATCGGGGCGAGTACCCGGCTACAAGGCCAGTTCACCTACGTGAGCACAGATCCGGCTTTCTCGCCATCTGAGCATCCAACGGCAGCCTGGTCAAGGGCGAATTGGCGTCCTTCCAGTAGCCGGCGACTGCCAACCGGGAACTGGCAACTGCGAACTGCGAACTGCGAACTGCGAACTGTGAGCAGCAGCTCCTATAAAAGTGCCGCCGGGCCAGGCATTCTGGCGAAGTTTCCTAAAGACTTCGATTGCCTCTGCTCCATAACGAGGAAACCGGCAGGGCCGTGGCCCTGTCCGGCGGGGTGATGGGGGCTTTCTGGGAACGCCGCTCTCCCGAGCGGCTCTCCCGCGAACGGCCCATCAGGCCAAGGCTCCCAAACGCGGCGAGCCGCGTTTGGGGACCCCGACTGCCGGTCCCGGAGCGGACCCAGCGTACAGGGGCGCCGGCACATCGCTCTCTTGTCGCGACGTCCCGCGAACGCCGGCCGAGAATGCCTTGATAGTACGGCCGGGTGCTGCACCATGGGGTGCAACCGCGCCGCCAGGCGAAGGAGCGACGAGCCGCAAGGGCCGGGCGACGACTTCAGACCGCAGAGGACGCGGAGGGGCGCGGGGGACGGAGGATAGAAGGCCGGAGGCGGTAGGCCGAAACTGGGAACTGCTCTGCGCCGAAAGAAACGAAAAGAGCCGAAAAAAGGTGTAGGACAGCCGCCCCCGACTGTCAAGACGAATGAGAATCGTCAACCTTGTCACCCTGGACTCCGATCCAGGGTGGGAACTCCATGCCAACTGCCTACAGCCTACCGCATCCGCGCTTCGAGCGACAAGCCACCAGGGCCGAGCGACGGCTTCAGACACCGAGGGCACCGAGAAAACCGCCAGGAGTCCCGCGCGGCCCTCTCGCGCGGCCCGCGTCACAAACCACGAACGACGCCTCTGCCACCGCTAAAGATTAAAATAAGGGCTGACCCCGCCATAACAGGGCTGACCCCGCCATAACCCCCTTCCCTTGGCTGGTGCTCCAACGGCTGGGTAACTGCCTATTCAGTGTGGCAAGAAAAGACAGAAGGGGACGCTTCGGCGGGCAGCGCCTCTCACGTTCGTCTGTCGGCGAGTGCCGCCAGTCGAACTCCTGAGCATACTTCTCAAAACCAAAGCCATCGAAGAAGTGCTCCCCGCCAACCAGCGGCATGTACCAAAGGCTGGTGATCAGCGACAATCATTCTTACCGGTCGGCGACAATTAGAATTACCGGTTGTGGATAACCGGTTGTAGGCTGTCTGGATACCCTTTGATGACAAGGA
>VGYL01000750.1 GCA_016872975.1 Planctomycetota bacterium | reverse complement strand
CTCGTCTGGGGGCCGCCGGGTTGGACCCTTCTCATGGCAGGTGATCAAAGCGTATACTGAGGGCAAGTCGGGAACCCAAAATGGAAATCCCGGTTCAAACCATCCTGCTACGTCGGTGTACGATCCCGCCGGCGGAAGATGGCGCGTAGTGCTGTTCATGAAGCCCACCGCCTCCGCCAGGAACGATGATGAGAGCTTCCGATACTCGGCATTGGGATTTCGATCATCGCGGCATTAGACCACGCGCCGTTGGCCCAACGGCAGTTCCTTTTCCTCGGAACGCTGCTTGGAGCGTTAGTGCTCGACTACGCTAAGCCATTCACCATTTCGTTCGTGATCCCGGGCATGCGCCAGATGTGGGGACTCTCGGCGGTAAGTGCCTCCTATCTGCCTATCGCTGGCCTCTCCGGGACGATGGTCGGCTCAGTCCTGTGGGGCTTCGCGGCAGACCGGATCGGCCGCCGGGCAACGCTCTTATGGACGGTAGGGATGTTCTCGGCAGCCGCCCTCTGCGGGCTAACCCTACAGTACTGGCAATCGCTTGTTGCGTGCTTAGTGATGGGGCTGGGCGTGGGCGGCGAGGCGCCGATCGTGTTCACGCTAGCTGCGGAGTAATCTCCCCATCCGTGTGCGTGGGAGGCCGCTCCTGTTCTTGAGTATCGTCGGAGCCACCGCAGGATATGCCCTTGCGGCCTTCATCGCCACCGTCGCAACCGCGCTGTACCCCCGACATTGCTTGGAGGCTGATGTGGTTGGTGCAATTCCCACCCGCAGTCCTGATCCTCGGGCTTCGGAGCAGGGTAATGCCCGAGTCGGCCCGCTACCTGCTGGCACGCAACCGGCTGAAGGAGGCAAGGGCCGCCGCGGAGACACTGGTGGGTTCGATTGCCAAGACCGCCACGGCGATGACGCTCCTTCGTGCTGTGGCAGATTTCACTGGTGCGCGGAGGCTCTACGGGCGCACCCTGGCTTTCGGGCTCTTCGCTTTCGCCTGGGGGTTGGCAAATTATGGATTTCTCACATGGGTTCCGACCCTGCTCCGACGGATGGGGTATACGGGCGTCGCGGCCTCAGGCTATCTGGCCCTGTCGGCCCTCATCGCGATCCCCGCGTTCGCCGTCACAGCCCACATCATCGCAAGATGGAGCACGCGGTGGACGCTGGTCGCCTACGCGATCGGAGCCGCGTTGACACCGGGCGTCCTGGGAACAAGTGCGACGGCAGGCAAGTTGACGCCGCTTATCTTGCTGGCCATTAGTAGCCTCGTGCTCTTCATGATCTCGATTGGAGGCGTCTTCGCGTTCTATACGGCCGAAGTCTTTCCTACTGCCGTCCGGGTTGGCCGTAGCGGCTTGGTGAGCGCAACGGGAAGATTGGGTGGCGTCGTGGGTCCGTACCTCCTAGGACGCTTGCTTGCGAGCGGGAACTCGATGCTCGGTTTCCTGATTCCCCTGGCAGCCGCGCTCGTGGTGACGGCCCTTGTCGTGACGGTCGCCGGCCTAGAAACCCGCGGGCGCAGCCTGGAGCAAATCGCTGGAGACGAGTCGGCCGCGGGCTGATCGTCAAGATGGGTATCCTCCTGCTGGGTACCCTGTGATGCCCAAAGCAGTTCGCGGTTTTCGATGATGGAGCAGAATCGCTCCTTGGCGATGACCTCCTTAGGCGGCACGGAGAGTACCGACTACCGCAGGCGCTGAAGGTCTGCGTAGAGCATGCCGCAGATCGGAATGGAGGTTCCATCGCGGTGGGAAATAGATCCGTCCTCATCGACATCCATATCTCTCTGGGCTGATTTCCGCCTTCGCGCCCGCTCCTCGTTGCGAAGCGGCAGCTTACCAGCATGGCTTGATTGGCTCGAGCTCCTTCCAGGTAAGGTGGCCTGCATGGGCGTTGGGTAGGAAGACCTTCCACTCTGCCCGCGGCACCTGCCGATACCGGATCTGGCCTGCCCCGAGAATCATGCGCTGAATGGATGCATGACGACGAGCGAATCGCAGTCATCGCGGAGGGATGGCGCAGTGTGTCAGACTCCGTTGGTGTGACATTGATCAGTCCTGCGCCGTTGCCGCATCCGCGTCTCCGCCGCCGGTGTTCGAGTCGGTGTGCGGACTAGAATCAGGGGCGGGCGCGGGCGACGCGTCTGCCAGGACCGCGCGATCCGCCTCCGCCTGCTGAGCGGCCAGGGACTGCCTGATGAACTCCGGCGTGAGCCGCGCGGAGAGGCACACCGCCTCCGCGCGCTCACCATCCAGCAGCGCGTCGACCGCCAGCGCGGCATCCGGGTAGAGGACGATGGTGCGCAGGTCGTCGTTGAGCAGCTCCGCGACGACCGTGAAAGGGGGCGGCTGGAGGCGCTCCCGGACGGTATGGCGGCCAGCCGCGGCGCCGACGACCCCGCGCAGCAGGGCCATCGATTCGGTGAGGGGGACCGTGCCGATGCCGCCGAGCAGCAAGTTCAGCGCGGCGTTGCGGACGAGGTTGGCCAGCGTCCGGCCGTCGGCGGTGGCGAGCAGCTGCACCCCCCGCTCGGCAATGGTCGCGGCCGCCTCGGCCTCCTGGCGGGTGCCGATCTCGTCGATGACGATGACCTCTGGGGTGTGATTCTGGACGGCTTCCAGCAGCAGCCGGTACTGCTCGGCCCGGTCGGGGACCTGGAGGCGGCGGGCCGTGCCGATGGCCGGGTGCGGCACGTTGCCCCCGCCGCCGATTTCGTTGCTGGTGTCGACCACGACGACCCGGCGGCGCAGGACGGTGGCGAGGATGTGGGTGGCGTCCCGCAGCAGGGTGGTCTTGCCCGTGCCGGGCGCGCCCAGGATCAGCAGGCTGTCGCCCCGCTCCAACCACGGGCGCAGCGGCCAGGCGGCCCCCGGCAGATGGCGCCCCACGCGCATAGTGACGCCGACGAGGTCCCGGTAGCGGTTCCGAATCGCGCTCAGGCGATGCAGCGTCCCGTCGATGCCGGTCCGGCTGTCAGCGCGAAAGGCGCCCGCCCGCTGCACCACGTACTCTAGGTCCTCCACGGTCGCCACGTGGGGCAGGAGGACGTAGTCGCCGGGAAAGCGCAGCTGGACCGGGCGGCCCAGATCCACGACGATCTCCACGAGCGCGTCCAGGCGATTCGCGTCGATGAGGCGCCGGAGGCGGTCGGGCACGTACGCCAGCAGGGCCCCGAGCTCGTCGGCGGACGCCCCCGTGAGGGCTGTGCCGTCGGCCGAATGAGGTGTCGAAGCAGTTGACCGATCCTGCATAGGTTGCTCCTTTCCAGACAGACATGCTATGCTGTCGCCGTAATCGACACTTCGCCATCAAGGAGGAATACTGTGCCAGACCCAGGGAGTAGGGTATACCGCCGGGAGCGGCCCGCCAGTCCTCCGACGATCCGTGAAGACGATCTGGTCCTCATCCGCCCGGCCAGGCTGCCGGTCGACCGCCGGCCTGTGCTGGCGCTGCCTGGGGACGGCCGGCTGACGCTGAACACGGCGGCCGTGTACAGCCTGAGTCCGGACAAGCCGTTTGACGCGATCCGGCTGTACCTGAGCGAACGGGTCCGCGACCGCTACCTTGTAGTCAGGATCGGGTCGGCGAAGGCGCCGGACAGCGTGCGGATCCACCGGACGGGCACCGGCTCCAGGGACCACTGGCCCGTCGTGATGATGGCGCGGGCCGCGGGAGCGCTGCGGCAGTTGGGGCTGGTGGAGCGATGCAAGTTCGTCGGGGTCTACGACACGCAGCACAAGTGGTTGGCCTTCGACCTCAACATGCCCCAGCCGTTCTCGGAGGTCGAAGGCGCAGACCCCATGGGGGAAGCGCTCGCCCGGTGGGTCAAGAGCGCCGCGCGGCCGCAGACGCTGCGCGTCGACGAGTTCTTTGCGAAGGTGGCGGAAGCGGCCAGCGCCGCGAGCCCGGAAGTGCCGTTTC
>VGYL01000749.1 GCA_016872975.1 Planctomycetota bacterium | reverse complement strand
GCGGTCTGGCGAATCAGCCGCGCTTCCCACACGTCGTGCGTGAGCGGCTTCTCGCAATAGACGTGTTTGCCGTGCGTCAGCGCCAGGTAGGTGGCCAGGGCGTGGGTATGCTCGGTGGTGCTGACGATGACGGCGTCGAAGTCCTTCGGGTTGTCGAAGACCCGGCGGAAATCGTTGTACTTCTTCGCCTGGGGGAATTTCCGGGCCGCGGCCTCGACCGCATCCTGGTTGACGTCGCACAGGACGGTGATGTTCTCCGCCGGAATCCCGGTAGGAGGCCCGGACGGAGCGGCGCCTGGAGCGCCTTTCTCGCGGCGGCTGCTACTGCCATCGCCGTTCATGTTCGCGTTGGCACGGCCGCCGCAGGCAATCAGCGCGATGTTCAGCTTGCTGTTCAGGTTCTGGCCGCGCAAGAAGGCCGGCACACCGGCAAACGCGCCGGCCGCGGCCAAGGCTCCGCCGACCAGCTCACGCCGGGTTATCCGCCGCCTTGATGTATCCTGGGTGATCCGCTTCTTCATCGTGTGCTCCTTGGTCCAAGAGGTGGTTGGCTTTTTCGACGCCGACATCCGATTCTCCTTCGCCTACAGTTGTGGTGATAACGCGCCGCGCCGGGCAAGGCAAGAAGAAAAGCGTCCGAGTCCCGCGTCTTTCTGTCGGAAGCAGACGGGGTCAATGACGCGGCAAAAGGCCAAGCCATGTCCGGGCCACAGAGGTCACAGAGAGCACAGAGATAAGAAGGGAAGGCATGGGAATCGGAAGGTAAGAGGGTAGGAGGGGAGGAAGGTAGGAACGCAAGAACGGCCCAGCCGTATTCTCACCTTCCTGTCTTCCTCTCTGTGTCCTCTGTACCACAAAGCCGTGACATCTTGTTCTTCCAGCAAGCATTTTCGGCGAGCATGCTTTAACTCACGCGAATGAAAGGACTTATGTCTCGCGCAGAGCCGCAGGGACGCAGAGGCCAATTCGCTTCTACTTGGCTCTTCTCTGCGCCTCCGCGCCTCTGCGCGAGTTGGTTTTGGTTGCGGCCGCAGGCCGCGCTGGGGCCTCTGTGGCTTCCTCTCTTTGGCTTTCTGCCGGGTCGTTGAAGAGAAGCACGCAAGCCCACTCTGCGGAACCGGCCCTTCTCCTGGTTTTGCTCTTCTCCATAAGTTCTTTCATATTTTTATTTACAGAGAACTACATTTATCGTACGATCATCGTGGAACGAAAGGGCGCCGGCGGGACAGCGCGGGTGCCCAGCGGATCCGGACCGGGACGTCATCGAGCGCCGGTCGGTCGGAACAGGACGGTCCGGCTGTGGGGCTCCGGGACACCCCCGATACTCCCGAATGCCCGCGGACATGCTCGCCATCGTGGGGCCCGATCCTGTCAACCGCTTCCGGGGCCGATCGTGGAAGAAGGCGGTAGACAGCAGGCGGTAGCCAGTACTCAGTTGGAAGAACGCTGGACGGACAAAGTCAAGGTCGCAAGGAGCTGCAAGTTTGAAGTTTCAAGTGTCAAGTTGGGCAAGTCCGTGGTCGTGATACCCCGCCATTCCAGTATTGTATTGTACCACCCTTGCAGCCCGAGGCGTTCGTGCGAAACAAAGCCAATTTCGGGACGGCTCCAGGAAACGCTAACTATAGTTGGGGAAAGTAATTATGGCGAATTGGACCTGCAATGAGCCTCGAAAAAACAAAGCCAATTTCCGCCGAGCGGTCGCATAGCGGTGGCACGGGCGGGACGCCCGTGGATACTCATGGGCGGGACGCCCATGCTACGGAATTGCGCGAAGCAAAGCCAAGCTTGGGAGGAATGGAGCGTTTGGGCAACCCTACCGTTGGAGTATGCTATCATTGCGGGGTCCCCGCCGCAGGCTTTCCGCGCCAAACAAACCCAATTTCGGTCACGGTGCCAGAAGGGGCAAAGGCTTTGCCGGAAAGGAGTTATGGTGAATCGCACCTTCGATCGGCCTCGGAAAAACAAAGCCAATTGGCGGAGTCTTCGGAGCTTGGCGATGGCGGATTGCCCGTGCGTAGGACCATCGCCAAGGCCTACCGGCCTTGACGCTGCCACCCGTCTTCGGAACTTTGCGTTCGCCCTGACCCGGTTGGGCAAAAGGGTTGAGATTGTCCGGGCGGGCGCGTATACTGGGCCCGCTGAAAGAACGTGTGTGTGCCCGAATGAGTAACCCTGGATAGCAGGAGGTGAGCGTTTATGGCCATCGAGTCTGTACACTACGCGAATTCGTCTCTGGACCGTCGTCGTTTCCTGGCCGCGGGCGCTGCGTCGGCGGTCGCCGTCGTGGGCTCGGCGGGTGCGGCCCGGGCCGCCCAGACCGAGAGGACGCGGATCGTCACCCCGCCGGAGGGAAAGCGGATTCTGCTGTCCTGCAAGCTGGGGATGCTCCCGAAGAAGCTTGAGGGCAAGGAGCTGACGATCGTGGAGCGGCTGCGCCTGGCGGCGGACGCGGGCTTCGACGGCGTGGACTTCGACCAGGCGGGCGAGTTCACGGTCGAGCAGGCGCGGGACGCCGTGCACGAATCCGGGGTCTTCGTCCACAACGCGATCAACCACGCTCACTGGAACCAGCGGCTCACCAGCGCCAAGGAGGAGGAGCGTGCCCAAGGCCGCAAGAACATCGAGCACTGCATCCGCGTCTCGCACGCGGCCGGCGGCAGCGGCGTGCTGATCGTCGTGGGCCGGGGCGGCGACGGGCCGGCCGACGTGATCGAGGAGCGGGCCCGGCAGGAGATCAAGAAGCTGATCCCCCTGGCGGCGTCGCTCGGGCAAATGATCCTGGTCGAGAACGTCTGGAACCAGATGATGTACGACCACGACGCCCCGCCGGAACAGGGGGCGGAGAAGTTCGTCCGGTTCGTGGACAGCTTCAATAGTCCGTGGGTGGGGATGTACTACGACGTGGGCAACCACTGGAAGTACGGCCGGCCGGAAGAGTGGGTTCGCACCTTCGGCTACCGCTGCGTGAAGCTGGACGTCAAAGGCTTCAGCCGCGCGACGGGCAAGTTCGTGGATATCACCAGCGAGGCCGACGATCTGCCTTGGGGCCAGGTCCGCAAGGCGCTCGACGATATCGGCTTCGCCGGCTGGGCGACCGCCGAGGTCGGCGGCGGCAATCTCCAACGCCTGACCCTGGTCCGGGAGCAGATGCAGAAGGCTTTCGGCCTGTAATGGAGTTGTCCATCGTCATACCGGCCTTCGAAGAAGGCCATAAGATCGCGCAGGACGTGAGCGCCGCCGCCGCGTTCCTTCAGACCCATGCGCTGCGGGGCGAGATCCTCGTCGTGGATGACGGCAGCGGGGACAATACGGCCGAGGCGGCACGCCGGGCGACGGTGCCCGAGGGCGTCACGCGGCGGGTCATCCGCTACGAGGCGCACCGGGGCAAAGGCTACGGCGTGCGGACCGGCATGACGCAGACGACCGGCCGGTACGCCATGTTCGCCGATTGCGGCGTGTGCATCCCCTACGACAACGCCCGCGTCGGCCTGGACCTGCTCCGCAGCGGGACCTGCGACATCGCGCACGGCTCGCGCCGGCATGCCCAAAGCGCCGTCCTCCGCGACCAGCCGTGGCACCGCCGGCTCATCTCGCGGACGTTCAAGTGGACCGTCCGGACGATGCTGGGCGTCCCGCGGGAGCTGACCGACACGCAGTGCGGCTTCAAGCTCTACCGGGGCGACGTGGCCCGCGAGCTCTACCGCCAGTGCACCACCGACGGCTTCCTGTTCGATATCGAGATTATCCTGCGGGCGCTCCGGAAAGGCTACCGCATCGGCGAGTTCCCCGTCCAGTGGGCGTGCGACCGGGACAGCCGACTCTCCGTGGCCCGCACGCCCTGGCCGGTCCTGTCCGAGCTGCGGGCGCTGCGCCGGGTCATGGCCGAGAGCGACCACCGCGCGCCGGACACCTGATGA
>VGYL01000748.1 GCA_016872975.1 Planctomycetota bacterium | reverse complement strand
ACGGCGCGGGAGGAGAAGGTGGTGCAGATCTCGCTGGCGCCGCCGCAGGAGTCGAACACCCAGATGGAGCACCGGCTCGAAGAGGCGTACGGCCTGAAAGAGGCGATCGTCGTGACCTGCTCGGGCGACGATACCGCCACCGTCGTCCGCGAGCTGGGCCCGGTCGCAGCGGCTTGTCTGACGCGCGGGCTCCAGGGCGACGAGGTGGTGGCCCTGAGCTGGGGCAAGGCCCTGCTGTCGGTCGTCAACGCGCTGACGCCGATGGATCTGCCCGGCGTGCGGGTCGTGCAACTGATCGGCGGCCTGGGCGAGCTGGAGGCCAACACGCACGGCGCCGAGCTGGTCCGGCGCATGGCGCAGCAGTTGGGGGCCAAGCCAAGGCTGATTCACGCGCCGGGCATCGTCAAAGACAGGGTCGTGCGCGAGGCGCTCGTCAAGGACCCGCAGGTGGCCGATACCCTGGAGCTGGCCTGCCGGGCGGGCGTGGCCCTGGTCGGGATCGGCGTCTTCGAGCCCGGGGCGACGCTGCTATCGAGCGGCAATACCCTCAGTCCCGCCGAAATCCAGGCCCTCCGGGCCCGCGGTGTCGTCGGCGACATCGCCCTGCAATTTTTCGACGCCCACGGCGCCAAGGTGGACCACCCGATCAGCCAGCGGATCGTGGGAACCGACCTGGAGCGGATCAAGGCTATCGACCGGGTCATCGGGGTCGCCGGCGGCGCCGAGAAGGTCAAGGCAATCGCCGCCGCCCTCCGCGGCGGGTTGGTGAATGTGCTCGTCACGGATGATAGAACCGCAGAGCAGCTTTTACTGGAGTCCTGAAGCACGACCGCGGGAGAAATTCCAAATTCCAAGCACCAAGGAGCAGGAAATGCCAAGCGCCAAATTCCAAATCCCAAACAAATCCAAAATCCAAAATTCCAAGGCTCAAAACGCTGGCGCCGCGAGGGAGGACCGCCGGTGGCGAGCGGTGGGGCTCTGCACAAGAGGTTTTGAGTTTTCTTCCCTTTGGGTCATTTGAATTTGTTTGAGATTTGGAATTTGGGATTTGGAATTTCCTGGCCGTGCGGCTTGTTTTCTCGCGCAAGGAGTCACGCATGTACTTGTTGGGAATCGACTACGGCACCGGCGGCGCCAAGGCGACGATCATCGACGCCGCGGGGACCGTCCGGAGCTATGCCTTCGAGGAGTATCCCATTCTGACGCCGCGGCCGGGCTGGTCGGAGCATGATGCACGGCTGTACTGGGAGATCGCCTGCCGGCTGATCCGCCGAGCGATCCGCGACGCGGACATTACTGCCAAGGAGATCAAGGGCGTGGCGGTCTCCTCGGCGCTGCCTTCGCTCGTCATGGTGGACCGCAGGCACGAACCCGTCCACAACGCCTACAACCTGATGGACAAGCGCGCGACCGCCCAGGTGCAATGGCTCAAGGACCACATCGGCGAGGACCGGGTCTTCGAGATTTCCAAGAACCGGCTCGACGACCATCCGAGCCTGGTGAACCTGATGTGGGAGAAGGCGAACCGCCCGGAGGGTTTCCGGAAAATCCACAAGGCGTTGACCATCGACGGCTTCCTCACGCTGAAGCTGACGGGCCGGCCGACGTGCCACTATTCCGGCGCGGCGTTCTACGGCGTGGCCTACAACCTGCTCGCCCGGCAGTTCGAGCGGGACCTGCTCGAACGGATCGGGATTCCGGGCGGCCTGCTGCCCGAGGTGCACCGCTGCGAGGAGATCGTGGGCGGGGTCACGCGGGACGCCGCGGAGGCCACGGGCCTGACGCCGGGCACGCCGGTAGCGGCGGGACAGGTGGACTGCAACGCCGGCTGGGTCGGCGCCGGGGCCATCGAAGAAGGCGACATCCAGATGAACCTGGGCACCTGTGGCAACTTCGGCATCGTCCACCGGGACACGCAGTTCCACGACACGATGATCGCCTTCGCCTACACGACCGACTCGGAGAACACGTACATCACCGTCCCGACCACCACCACCGGCGGCCAGCTCCTCCGCTACATGCGGGACAACTTCTACCAGGCCGAGCTGGCGTCCGAGGCCGCGACCGGCCGGGATACGTACGACCTGATGAACGCCGAGGCGAACGAGGTGCCGCCCGGCGCGGAGGGGCTGGTCGTGCTGCCCTTCCTGATGGGCGAGCGGACGCCGATCTGGGATGTCTACGCCCGCGGGACAATCTTCGGCCTGAGCATGCACCACACGCGCGGCCATGTGATCCGGGCGATGATGGAGTCCGTGGCCTATGCCCTCTACGACTCGTTCCGGATCGTCCGGGCGACCGGCCGGCGGATCAACACGCCGATCGTGCTGAACGAGGGCGGCGCCAAGAGCCCGCAGTGGCGCCGGATCATCACCGACGTGTTCAACGTGCCGACCGTCCTGGTCGAACGCCGCACCGGGGCGCCCTATGGCGACGCAATCCTGGCCGGCGTCGCGACCGGCATCTTCCCGGATTTCTCCGTCGCCAGAGCGTGGACCCGGTACGTGGACCCGATGGAGCCGGACCCGAAGAACCACGCGATCTATATGGAATACTTCGACCTGTACAAGCGGCTCTACGAGCATGTGAAAGGCGACTATCGCGCGCTGGCGGCCCTGCGCGAGAAGTACCACGCAGCCCCGGCCGGCGGGCAAGGAAGGAGTGAAGTATGAGACAGCCCCCCCTGGCGACTCTCGGTTGGATGGCGTTCCTCTTGTTCGGTTCCGCTACGCCGGGATGGACGGCGCCGCGGGTGGAGTTCACCGCCGCAGCCGCCCAGGTCGAGGTCTACGATTTCGCGGAGGTGGCAATTCGCGTCCAGGACCCCGATGTGGCCAATCCCTTCACCGAGGTATCGGTGCGGGCCGTATTCCAGGCGGACGGGCAGGAGCCGATCCCGGTGGACGGTTTCTGCGACTCTCCCGACGGCCGCGTGTTCCGTATTCGCTTCATGCCGGTGCGCGCGGGCCGCTATCGGTACGAGATCGTGTACCGGCAACCGGGTTTGGAGCGTACGTACGGGGGCTCGCTCCAGGCGGTCGGCTCGAATCGCAAAGGCCGACTCCGGGTCGATCCGCAGAACCGCTGGCACTTCGTCTGGGAAGGCACGGGCGAGCACTACTTCTGGAACGGCACCACGACCTATTACCTGATGGGCTGGGACGACGAGACCATCCGCGCGAGCATCGACCGGCTGCATCGCCTGAAGATCAACCGCCTGCGGGTCCTGGTGTACGGGCGGAACAATCCGCGGCCGTGGGGCCAGCCGGTCGTGCCGACGGAGAATTTCAAGCTGCACCTGAACCCCTGGCCCGCGCAGCGCCCCGACGACATCAAAAACCCGGGCTTCGATCTGAACCGGTTCAACGTCGAGCATTGGCAGAAGTACGAGCGGCTGCTGCGGTACGCCCGCGCGAAGGACATGATCGTCTCGGTCATCCTCTATATCGGCGGCCAAGTCCTGCCCACGCCCTTCGAGGCCGGCAGCGAGCAGGAGGACCTCTACTACCGCTACGCGGTCGCCCGCTTCGCAGCCTTCTCGAACATCACCTGGGACCTCGGCAACGAGTACAACTTCCACCGCAAAGCGCCCGAGTGGGCCGATGCGATGGGTCATCGGATCAAGCAGTGGGACCCGTACAAGCACCTGGCCTCCGCGCACAACGTGACACACCGAACGCCCAAGTCCACGTGGCTCGATATGCAGTTGATCCAGCGCTGGGACAGCGGCCAGAATGCCTATATGCTCGGCCAGCGTCGGGCCCAGGAGCAGACGGGCTACATCATCCCGCAAATCAACGAGGAATACGGCTACGAGGACCTCTGGGAGAAGCACCCGGGCCAGCGGGCCGCCGAGACGCGGCGCAAGAACGCCTGGGAGATCTACATGGCCGGTTGTTACCAGACCAACGGCGAATCCG
>VGYL01000747.1 GCA_016872975.1 Planctomycetota bacterium | reverse complement strand
TCATCCCGGGCCCGACGGCGCTCATCATGGCCCTGGTCCTCTCCGGCCTGGCGGTGCACAGCTTCACGTTCCGCGGCTTCCCGCCGCACAAGCCCGGCCAGCGCCGCCATTTCCTCGAAGCGGACCAGGACCTGCCCTACACGCTCATCTACTACGAAAGCCCCTTCCGCCTCCGCAAGCTCCTGGAAGACGCCCTCGCGGTCTTCGGCGACCGCCGTGCCGCTATCGCCAAGGAACTGACCAAAATCCACGAGACCGTCCGCCGGGGCCCCCTCTCCGAGCTGCTCACCACCGTCGAAGAGAACCCCAAAGGCGAGTACGTCGTCCTCATCGCCGGCAAAGACGTCAAATAGTCCCCCGCACGGAAAGCGTCAATCCAACCGCAATAACTTCTCTTCAATATCGGGCGATGCGGTGAAGTACCATGTCCTACCCACCTTCCGCCCGATCAACAAACCGTGGTGTTCCAGATCCAGCAGATCTGTCCGTGCTGTTTGATAGACGACATTGTGGCTCATCTGATGCGCGCGGAAGGTGTAGCGCTGGTGAGGGTGTCGCAGCGCATGGCCGATCAGGGCTTGTTGCCGATGGTTGAGCATGGTAATGCCACGGAGTCTGCTTTCGACAGCCTGCAACTCGCTGGTCTTGCGTTCGATATAGGCGTGGAGTTCCTTGACGGCCCGGCCGATGACGTGCAGTTGTTGCAGGACAAAGTACGTCAGATCGTTATCATCCGTCTCCGTGTAGAGGAAGGCACGTCCGTACTTCGCCGGTGCCTTGAGGATGATCTGAGAAATCGACACGAATTCGAAGAGCCAGTATCCGTGCCGGAGCATCGACCAATAGAACAAAGCCCGCGCCACCCGACCGTTGCCATCGATGAATGGATGGTCGTAGGCCAGCCAGAAATGCAAGATGATCGAGCGCAGAACCGGATGGATGAATCCCTGCGGCACGTTGGCATTGGCGAAGTCGCACATCAGTTGCATGCGCGCAGCGAGTTGCTCGGCCGGCGGTGGATCGTGAAAGACCTCTCCGTACATGTCGACAACCGCGATTCGTTCATTGGGCAAACGAAAACGTCCTGCCGCCGAGTCCTGCTCCAACGTCTTCTCGGTTATGATGTGATGGATGTCGAGAATCAGGTCAATCGAGAGCGGTTTGCTCTTGAGCTCGCTGATCCGCCGCATGGTCAGGAAGTTGTTGAGGATCATTCGTTCACTCTTGTCGCGAGGGGGACGACCGGTGCGGATCAACTCCTTGGCGACAGCACGCATAGTCGCCGCCCCCTCCAGTTGGCTCGAGGTAATGGCTTCCTGAATCAGCGAATTCACGTAGTATTGGTCTTTCATCTCGGGATTGGTGATCTGCTCGGGCATGCGAATGAACCCACCGGCACCTTGGTCTATCTTCTGAAGCATCTCACCGATAGGGTCCACGGTAGAGTACGCAAACGGCTTGCCCTTGGAATCACTCAGTGGCACGCGTTTGGCTTGGCCCTGCCTTCGGATCTTCAAAGCCGCCCACCATTCCTCGTGAGAGTATCCCTCGGGGGCCCTGAGCTGCCTCAGTACGTCCCAGTGGAGATACTTTTCGGTGGTTGGCAGGTTGTAGCCAAGGCTCAGAACCCGGTAGATGCGTTCGGGATCCACTGCTTTCCACAAGATCTCGTTGAGATCAGGCGGTACTCTCGGCATCTTCATAGACCTATCGCCTTCTTCCTGCACGACTTATGGGCATACCAACTGTATACTATTTTTTTCCATTTTAGTATATCGTAACCACTGTGGTCTCGATATACTAATTTTTACTATTTTAGTATAAATTTAGTATTTCTCTGGGGGCAAGAAGGCCGACCCGATCGGGGAGGATGCCCTTAACGTCCACGTGAGGATTCCTCCCACGTGCTCCGGAGCCTTAGAGGGCGTGTGAAAAGCCGGTTCTATGTGGCATGGGCTTCCCGCCCATGGATCATCGGCAGGATGCCGATGCCACAAGACGCCACGGGCAGGATGCCCGTGCCACTTCTCACACATCCTTTAGATCGTTTGGAGCAGGTGGGCGGCGGCCTTGGTGCCGCGGCGGAAGCTGTCGAGGCTGAAGTGCTCGTTGGGGCTGTGCGGGCCGTCGCTGTCGAGGCCGAAGCCCATCAGGACGACCGGGCACCCCAACTGCTCGACAAACGTGCTGACCACCGGGATCGACCCGCCGCAGCGGATGAAGACCGTCTCGCGGCCGAACCCCTGGCGCAGGGCCTCTTGGGCGGCGCGGATGGTCGGGTTGTTCACGTCGAACAGCACCGGCGGGCTGGCCCCGAACTCGTTGATCTCGAGACGCACCGTGTCCGGGCAGACCGAGCGCAGGTGCTCGACGACAAGGTCGCGGATGCGGACAGGGTCCTGGTTCGAGACGAGCCGGCAGGTGATCTTGGCCGTCGCGGACGCCGGGATGATGGTCTTGGAGCGCTGGCCCCCGTAGCCGCCGTGCAGGCCGTTGATTTCGAAGGTCGGCCGGGCCCAGAGCCGCTCCAGGGTGCTGTAGCCGGGTTCGCCGTGCAGACGCGGGACGTTCAACTCCTTGGCCAGGGCCGCATCGTTGAAATTCAGTTTGCGGAAGCTCTCCCGCTCCCAGTCCTGCAAAGGCACGACATCGTCATAGAAATGAGGGACCAGGATCTTGCCGTCCCGTCCCACGCAGGCCGCCAGAATCTGGGCGGCAACCATCACCGGATTGGCCAGCGCCCCGCCGTACGCCCCGGAATGAAGGTCCGCCGCGGGACCGCGAACTATGAACTCCAGCGCGACGATGCCGCGTAGGCCGTAGGTGAGCGCCGGCGTGTTCGCATCGTACATCGTGCTGTCCGACACGACCACGGCGTCGGGCTTGAGCTCGTCCTTCGCCTGCTTCACGTAGCGGGCCAGGGCGTCGCCGCCGGACTCCTCCTCCCCTTCCAGCAGGAAAATCACCTCGCAGGGCAGCCCCCCTTCCGTCCGCAGCAGGCTCTCGACGGCCTTGACATGCGCGAACACCTGCCCCTTGTCGTCCGTCGCCCCCCGGCCGTAGAGGATGCCGTCGCGGACCGTCGGCTCGAACGGCGGCGTCTTCCACTCGTCGAGCGGGTCCTCCGGCTGCACATCGTAATGACCGTAAATGACGACGCGCTTGGCGCTCTTGCCTCTCCTCACGGCCCGGACGATGGGCTTGCCGCCGATCTCGATCAGCCCCGCCTCGAAACCCAGGCCCCCCAGATGGTCCTTGATCCACTCGGCACAGGCGCGGGTATCGCCGTCGTGCTGCTGCAGGGCACTGATGGACGGGAACCGCAGGAACTGCTTGAGCTCCTCGACAAAGCGGTCCTGGTTCTCGTCGATACAGGCTTGCACTCGATCCGTCATGTTCTGCATCCTCCGTGCGATGCGCATTGGGCACCGCCTGGTGCCGACCCTGGAAAGGTGCGTGATCCGCACCCTGCGTTCAAGACTCCCCCGCGGCCGACAAGGCCGCGCGGGAAGGCACGACGGGTCCATTCTACTCGCGCCCGACCCCCGGGGCTACAGGGAAATCCCCCTGCCCCAGGATGGTATACTGGAACAGTGGGAATACCCGGCCATCCCGCCCGGCGGAAATTGTGTTCGCTTTGCAGCCTGGTTCCGCCGCCAGGTTCGCAGTGACGCCGCCAGGCATCCTCGTAGCATGGGCGTCCCGCCCATGAGTACCACGGGCGTCCCGCCCGTGCGTAGCATGGGCATCTTGCCCATGAGTACCGCGGGCGTCCCGCCCCTGCGTAGCATGGGCATCTTGCCCATGAGTACCGCGGGCGTCCCGCCCATGAGTACCACGGGCGTCCCGCCCGTGCGTAGCATGGGCATCTTGCCCATGAGTACCGCGGGCGTCCCGCCCCTGCGTAGCATGGGCATCTT
>VGYL01000746.1 GCA_016872975.1 Planctomycetota bacterium | reverse complement strand
CCGAGAAGCAGGCGTAGAGCGGTAGAGTTCAACCAGTATGAATACCCCGTCCGCGACACCATGAATTCCCATTGCGCTTGACCCTTTGACCCTATTCCTGGGCCGACTCCCCCTGCTCCTGCCGACCATCCTCCGACCCTGCTCCCTCAAAGAACACAGCCTCCGGCTGTCTGTTCTCGGTCGGGCCCGGCACAGGCCGATCCCACTCGACGCCGGTGGGATTCTTCGGGTCCATCTCCGGCGGCCACTGGTAGGTGCCTTCACCGGTCTCTTGGGCTCGCTGTTGGGCCTCCTCCAGGGTGGGGGTGCCCAGGAGCATCGCATTCAGGTCCAGCCACAGCATGATGCGGCGCAGGTCTTCCGTGGCCACTCGCTCGGCGTGCGTGGCCAGAAGGGCCTTGCCCAAGCGGGAATGAGCAAAGCCGAACTGCAGTGGAGTCGACCGATAGCCGCCGTACGGTCCGAGGCCATCGTTGTTGTTGCTGGCATCGAACCAGTAGCAGTAGTCGGAGAGCTTCGTCTTGCCTTGCGGATCGGGAAAGGTGGGCGCAGGCAGATTGTACTCGAAACTGAACGGCGGCTGCCCCTTCTCCTGGTGGCAGGGCATGCAGGACCTCTGGAAGATAGGCCGCACCTGTCCGAAGGTCACGGGAGCCGGCCCACCGGCCTCCGGCTCCAGCGGGGAGGGAGGACGGCGCGCCGCCAGAGGCACGGCCGCCGGCGACCGCACCGCTTCCCATTTGTCCTCGTGGCAGCCGACACAGGAAAGGTGCTCGCCGGGATGGACATAGGTCAGCGACCGCATGGTCTGTACGGCCATGCCCTTTTCGTCCAGCAGTTGAAACAGCAGGGCCTTATTGACCGGTGCTTCGCAATAGACGCTGCCATCGGCCTCGACGGGGACGGTGCCCAGGGACGCGCGGCAGATTCCCCCCTCGCTCCAGCCCGTGAAGGGCTTCTCGATGTTCGGCGAAGACCACGGCCGCGGAAAGATCTGCACCAGGCGCATCCGTTTGATCTTCACGTCCGGTGGCCACGGACGATCGGTACGATAGACATCCGCCACCAGGATCGTGGCCCGCTTGTGCTCCGGCAAGCCGGCCCGTTCTCCCTGGAAGGTGGCGGTGGGGATGACCGGGGGCAAAGGGCGCGGCCGCAGGGGACGGGCTACCAGATAGTAACCCCCGCCGGCCAGATGGCAGTCCGTCAGCAACTCGCGATGGCCGAAGGCATCGAGCAGGTAGAGCTTCATCGGCACCTGGGTGTACTGCTCCTGCAGGCCACCGCGGCCGGCTCCGATCGGTCCCCACGGGACCAGGTAGAACATCTCGCTCAGCGGCCAGGGATCGAAATAGGCACAATCATCCTTGATGCGTACGAAGGAGATTCCCTGGTAAAGGCCGCGCTTGGTATAGCGGCCGCATTCGCTGGGAAAAGGCAGACCCTGGGGCACAATGACCTTCACCTGCGAGACCTTGCCGTCATCCGGCACCAGGGGGTCGATCAGGATGGGGATCCCGTAGGGCGGTGCATGGTGCGTGGAGGCGATGGCGATGTATTTCGGGGAGCCGGGCACGGCCCGCATGAAGTATTCCGCAAACGGCCGGTCCCCTCGTCCATCCCGGGGCCGGTCGCCCGGGGCGCTCGGGTGGGGATAATTGCCGTGGAACGAGCGCGGGTCGCGACCATCGGGGTTGCAGATCCACAAATGGTGTGCGGCGGAAAAATCGCGGTCGATGTAGTCCCAGCGCATATAGATGAGCCGCCCATCGTTGTCCACGCTCGGATACCGCTCGTTGGTCTCATGGAAGCTGATCTGCACCTGGTCGGTGCCATCGGCGTTCATGGAATGCATGACGGCCTGCGGGGTGGCAGGGCCGAAATTGCAGCGGACCGTCAGCTTCACGCGGGTCGAAACGAACACGATCCGGCCGTTGGGCAGCCAGACGGGATCCAGGTCATCAAAATCCCCGTCCGTCAGTTGGCGCAGATCGGAGCCATCGACGTTGACGCTCACGATCTTCAAGGCCCGCGGCGAGGGTTGGAGCCAGGCAAAGACCACCTTCCTGCCGTCATGCGCGAGGTCAAAGGAGCGAACGACCTTGCTGACGTCCAGGATCCTCTGGCCTTGAAACGGGCCGTTCTCGAAACGCGCGTCTTCCAGCAGGCTGCGCACGGTGACGCGGCCCGTCTTGAGCCCCGACAGGATGTAGAGGCCACCGTCCCGCAGCACAGAGCTCGCCCAGGCCTCCTGGACGTGCCCGTAGCGGCTCGACCAGCGATTGAAGATCAACTCGTCGAAATCCAGCAGCGGATTGGCCAAGGCTGTGGCCCGGCCGATCGCGCGCACGGCCAGGTAGATCTCCTTGTCGTCCGCAGCCCCATCATTCCTGGATTCGGCGGCAGCCAATTGCTCTTCCAAGGCCCCGAGATCGGGCGCCTCAGGCATGTTCTGCAGGTACTGCAGCAAGGCCGCCGTGCGACGCAGAGCGACATCCGCCGCCGTGCGGTCGCTCTCCCACAGGAGGGACTGGATGTGGGCGACATCCCTGCGTTCCTCGCCCGTTCTGAGCAGGGCGTGGGGGTTGTCCCGCTTGCTCAGGGCCGCCTTCAGGCTCGCATAGTCGTCCTCCCAACTCTGGCGGACATCGGGGGATACCTCCATAGCCGGCGTCGAAGAGTTGGGGCCGATCTCGGCGGGTGCTGCCAATCCAGCACATGAAAGCAAGCAGGCCGCGATGGCGATCCAGAACGTCATCAGGTTCGCTGGCCTCCCGAGGCGGCAGGCGAATGAAGCAGTCTCAGTCATGTGCCTCTACTTTCTGATCCCTTCGTTTCTCCATATCTCACTGGAATAGGAGTGTCGCCGCCTGGTCGAGACGCCAGTTCTCGGCCAAGGTGCCTTCCAAGCATCGCTGGATCTCGTCTTCCGCGCGAAAGATGCCGAGATTGAACGCGACCTTCAGGCCCGGTACCGGCTTGGGACCCAACGCATCCCAGGGGATGGCCCACTCCCCGCGCCAGCCACTCTTGCGACCGCCTCTGGCCGGGGGCGCCTCCATCGGTGACGCTCTGAACCGTCCCGTCCGCAAATCCGCGGAGGACAAACACGGCCTTGTCGCCGGCGATGCAGATTTCCGCACCGTCATCTTGGCCCCAGGTGGAGCCTTGGCGGAGTTTGGTCCCATCGAACAGCACAACGTTCACCGCGACGTAGAGGCATGCGCTCGTTGACTACCAGGGCCCGGAAATCCCACGCGCCTTCTTTCACGCCCGGCACGTCCGCACACCAGAATCTCTGCCCATCCGGCCGCCATCCTTCCACCAGCCTGCCGTCGTACAGCGTAGCCTTGCCGGCGCCCACCGTCTCGATCGTCAAGCCATTGTCGCGCGCGTCGAGTTCCAGTGTCCTGGCCAAGAAGTAATCCCCGGGCATCACCAGAATCCGATGCGGCCCCGTGCCCACGGTGCGGGCGGCATCCCGCGCCGCCCCCAGTGTGGCCAGTGGCTGGTCCTTGGTGCCCAGATCGTCATCGCGGCCGGTGGGCGCAACGTAAGAATCAGCAGCCCTGGCAACTTGGGCACTCAGTGCGAGCACGGTGGTGATGAGCGCGGTTATGAGCTTGTTCATCGGTCTGATTCCCTCACGGTTCAATTCCAGGTCGTCATCAACTCCTGCCACTCTGTCACTGCTTCCCACCGGCGAGCGGCTCCAGAAACCTGTAGAGTTCCTGCGTCGCCGGATCATCGGGTTTGCCGAGGTCGTTGTTCAAACGGCTGTGATTGCTGTCGCCCTTGCCATACGCCTTGGCCGGGATTTCCGCTGCCTTCAGAACGTTCTCAAGACGTTGCGCCTGGGCTCGTGTATCGGGATTCCCGGGAAAATACAGGATGAGGAACGGCGGTATCCCTTTGCCCTTCGCCACATGCGTCA
>VGYL01000745.1 GCA_016872975.1 Planctomycetota bacterium | reverse complement strand
AAGGCCTCGTAGCCATACCGGGCTGCCACGTCCCGCGGCATCTGATGTGTAAACGTCCCCATGAGACGTTGCGCCTATTTCTTGACCTTCCGCTTGGGGGCAACGCGGCGTGGGCGTGCGGGTGCCCGGCGCCGGGCCGGGACAACGATCTCGTCCCGATACTCGGACCAGTTGTCATCGATCACGGTATCCACGCAATCGACGAGCAGGTCGAGGGCTTCCTTGGTGGCGTTGTCCATGTTCCCTTGCAGCAGGCCGAACCTAGTGGCGAAGAACACGGTGGAAACATATGTTCCGGCCGGTTCGATCAACCGTCCGAGCCCGGCCAGGGACTGCATGGCTTGGGATAGCCAGCCGCTGGGCTCCTCATCGTCATCGTACTCCTCCCGATCCGTGAATGCGTCCTCCAGCATGATACGCCGTTTGGCGAACTCCGGTTCGAGGACTGCGTCGACGAGCTTGCAGGATCGCCGGACCTCCTCCGGGAGGTATCCCAGGTGGTTCCGGAAGAAGCTGCGGACGGCGAGGGTGACGCTGCGCAACTCGGGCGAAGTGAGGAACTGCTGGTCGTGCGCGTAACCCACGCGGTACTTCTCCACCATCGCGTCGATTAGATCGCGCACCTTCGTCTTGAAATCGTCCTTCGTGCGGATAGGCGCTTCGCGTGGCTTGGCCTTCCGGGGCGTCGGGCGGGGTGGAGTCCGTTGGGCGGCGGATTTCGCCGGGGCGGCAGAAATCCCGGCGAGGGCCTTCAGCATCTCCCTGGCGCTTTGGAAGCGCCGGGTTGAATTCGGGTCGCAGGCCCGAAGGATGACGGGGTTCAGTCTCTGGTAAGCCAAGCGGTCCTTTGCGCTCGTGAATGTCGGAACGTCGGGGTAGTCCTCGCATCGCAGCCCACTGGCCATGACGTAGAGCATCTTCCCCATGGCGTAAATGTCAGCGGAAGGCTTGCCGGGGTTCTCCGGCGGCATGTAGCCGAACGTGCCGATGATCGTGTGAGACTCGTCCATGGTCGTGACGAGCCCGATGTCGGCAAGGACGGGTTCGCCGTAAAGGAATACGACGTTCGCCGGCTTGATGTCCCGGTGAATGAGCTTGGCTTTGTGCAGCGCTTCGACGCCCTCAAGTAGACGTTTCGTATAGGACACCGCGTCGGCAATCGGCAGACGGCGTCGGGTGGCGAGCATCGCGGCCAACGTCTGTGGTTGGTATGCCTCGGCGTCGAGCGACGTGGTGCGATCCACAGGGTCGGCCAGGGGCATGACGTAGTAGAACATGCCCTCGCCCTTACCCACGTGCTTTACGTCCAGCAGCGCGGGATGCCGCCGTGCAAGTTGCTCATACTTCTGAATCGCCTCAAACTCCCGGTCGTAGGGGGCGGCGTCGCTGAACCGGTCCCGCCGGATCACCTTGATGGCGACAATCTTCCCCGCCAGCGACTGGGCCTTCCAAACCTCCCCGTAGCCACCCGTGCCGATCAGATGCAGTGGCGTGTAATCCGGTATCTGCGGCGGGGAAGCGGAACTACTTTCGCTCATTGGGCTTCTCCGGTTTGGGCAGGACGGGGTGCTCCAGACGATAGGCGGCGGCCTTGAATTCCTCCGCGTATATCAAGCCGACGCGGCGCTTGGCCAGATACACTTGGTTGGGGGTCACGCGGAGCTTCGCCACGATCTCGGCTACGCTCTTTTCGCGACGCACATGTTCCGAGTAGATCTGGTACTGCTTCGGTTCGGCGCGCAGCTGAACGGCCGACAGCGCCATTTGCCTGACCATCTCGTCCCATTCCTGTTTGGCCAGCTTCACATCATGCGGCGTGCGCTCATCACGGATACGCGTCATGGTGCCCGTTGAGCCGGTGTCATCGGGTGAGCGGTGTATCTTGCGTTCTTCATGTGGGCGCCGCTTTCGGAGCATGTCAATGGCGCGACGGCGAACAAACGTCTTCAGCAGCGACCGGAACTTGCCCCGGTCCGGGTCGTATGGGAGCTCCCCTTGGGAGATCCCGGTGAAGACGATGCTCGTTACGTCGTCGGCCTCGTCAGGCCGGAGTCCACTGCCCAACGCGATGCAGCGTATGTAGCCCGAGTAGATCTTGTAGAACTCGTCCCACGCCTTGCGGTTGGCGGGATCCTTGATCGCCGAGAGCAGCGTCCGCCGCGTCGTACCGACTATCATCATGCATCGCCTCCGCGTGTCAGGTCGTCCCGCACATTCTGAGCCCCATTCTGACGATCGGATGGTAGTCGCCGCGCCAAGGCGTTGCAAGATTCCGCACCTGCCGTGACAGATTCTGCACGTCCGTCCGAATCCCCCCCTCAGGCCCAGCCCGGCGCCGCGCATGGTGTGCGGCGCCAGACATGAAAGGAACGTCACGATGGGACAGCAAGAACGCGTCTACACCTTTGACTGGTACGGAGGCCCGGTCTACCGCGCCGACAGGGTGTCCCGGCGACGGGAGGACGCGCTGCGTCGGCACGCATCGGCCGCCTACCTGATCTCTGTGCTCGTGCAGGAGGAACCTGGGGCGCCGACGCTGTTACGCCAGTACTTCGCCCTGGATCTAGGCCAGGCCATCGCCCGCGCCGCCGAATTGCAGGTCCGGCTGCCGGCGCTGGAGTCCCCGGCCGCGATCGTTGGTCTGCGCCCCGCGACCGACGACGAGCTGAACGCCTTCTTCCGCGCCATCGACCGGATCGAGAAGGAAATGCCCGGCCCGGTGACAGAAACCCGGCCGGCCATCCGAACCTTTACCCAGAAGGGATCGAGCAATGAACCGACAACAGAAAGGCGGTGGCTATCGGAGAAGTAACACGGTGAGGAACATCGGGGTGAGTGACAGGAAGCAAGAGAAGATGAACAGCCTAGAAAGGACCGATGCAATGAAACCGAAGAAGCAGAACAGGGCTACCAGTAGGAAGCTGATGGCGGTGGCGAGCGAGATCGCCAACTGCAGCAGCAGGCTGCTTGACGAGTTGCGGACGGACTTGGAGTTCGACGACAATCCGCAACTGTACGTGGCCATGCAGTTGTACGATCTCGTGAACGCGGAATACCACATGAGGCGGTACGTGAACGGGGACACGTTCATGAATCCGCTGCAAGGAATCGACGAGCTGCGGCAGATGTCCAAGCTCATGCGGGAGTACTTCGTTGAACCCAATGGGCGGGTTGAGGTCGAGCACATTGAAGCACTCGATAAGGCCGTCGCCGACCTGGAGGCCGTTGCGCCGAAAGCGAAGGCGTAACTGATCGATGCAAGTGCGGGGGCCGGTCCTCTCGGGGCCGGCCCCTTTGTTTGTTCAAGGGGCATTGCTCGCCCGCCGCTGAGGAGCACGCGGACGTCAATCCTCAATCCGGCCACCAGGGTGTCGCCACATGCGGTTCAATGATCTCGCCGCGACCAAGGCCGAATTGAAGACCGCCTTTTGCACCACCGACCGGCGGAAAGGGAAACGCTGGACCCGGTGACAGAAACGGACGGCACGCCACGAACCATTACACAGAAGGACCTGAGCAATGAACCAAGTACAGAAAGGCGGTGATAGCGGAAAAGAGAAACGGGCATACCCGAGTGACCGGCGCGGGTGTCGCCTGAAGAGAACAGCCGGTCATGGTCAGAGGCAAGCAAATGTACCGCGCAAGCGGGCAGAAGGGATACGCAGATGAAAAAGTCAGACAAGCTGAATACGGTCGATGGGATGGTCCAGATCGTGGATTGGCGGAAGGTGGACATGGGTGATCGCGGTGCTTACATGGTGACCACCAAGGACAAGAAGATCGGCCTGCTGTTTGTTGACAGCGACCCCGATCAGCCGGACCGATCCGTGGTAGCCCATGTCGTCGGGTTCGACGCGAAGGACTGCAAGTCCTATCGCGATGGGGCGATCCAGATGCCGGTCGGTCTGGAAAGGGCGATTGCCCAGCAGCGACTGCGACA
>VGYL01000744.1 GCA_016872975.1 Planctomycetota bacterium | reverse complement strand
ACCCGGGGACTGGAACGCGATTCTGCTGTCCCGGCGGTTGACCTCCTTCCTTCCGGCACACATGGGCCACGACTGCTCCTGGCCCGCACGAATCCACAAGGTGATGATGAGCTTGAAGTTACACCATTGCCTCCGCGGTAGTCGAGATGCACGGTGCGCCCCAATGCTCCAAAACCCCAAAGCGCAGGGTATCAGGGGCTCTCGACGGGTGGCAGCGGCAAGCGCAGTCTTCGGAGCTTGCCGATGGTCTTGCTTGTCCGCCATCGGCAAGGCCTGCGCAAAGCCTGCGGCCTTGCCGCTGCCACCCACCCAGACTGTTACCCGGGTCTGAACCAGGCCTAGTCGAGATGCACCGTGCGCCCCAATGCTCCAAAACCCCAAAGCGCAGGGTATCAGGGGCTCTCGGCACGCCCGACAGCGCGTGACCGATAAACACGCAGGTCAAGTTTCTTATACCAAATGCCCCACCCTGACTTCAAGGGAAATCTCCCGTCCGACGTTTATGAGACCATCGCCCCCCGTGGCGCCGCCAGCGGGACCGCTTTGTCTGCGGATCGGCGTTCCGGACGGACGGAAATGCTCGCGACTGGACAATCTCTCTACCTCTCCCGTCTTGCCTATTTTCAGTCAAGATTTTTTAGGCCCCCTTCCGATACTACCAGCATGAACGTTCTTGCCCAACTTAACATTCCACTCTCAAGCAAAGCCACGCATATTCCGCCTCGCGGTAGAATCCGCACAAGATGAGTAAAGGAGAATCTATGGTTAGAGAAGATGTCCTGGCTCGTTACCTGGAAGCCCTCCTCCAAGGCGACCGCAGAAGATGCCGATCCGTGATCGAGGAGACCCTGCAAAGCGGCATTCCGGCCAATTCGGTGTACCTGCACCTGATCTGGCCGATCATGAGCGAGATCGAACGACTCCAGCGGATGGACCGGATCACCGCCGTGCAGGAGCACCTGGCCACCCGGATCAACCGCACAATCGTGGACCAGTTGCAGAACAAGCTGCCCCGCCGGCCCGCCAAATTCAAGAAGGTGGCGGTCTGCTGCGCCCGCGAGGAGTTGCAGGAGCTGGGCGCCCAGATGATCGCGGACCTGTTCGAGAGCGACGGCTGGCAGGTGCGGTTCCTGGGCGGCGGCCTGAGCAACGATGACATCTTCGCCTTCATCAACGAGTATGCCCCCGATGTGCTGCTGGCCTACGGCACGACGCCCAAGCAGGCGCCCGACATCCGCCGGCTCATCGACCGGGTGCGGGCGGTGAACGCCTGGCCGGACCTGCGGATCATCGTCTCCGGGGGACTGTTCAATCGCGCCGAGGGCCTGTGGGAAGAGATCGGGGCCGATGGTTTTGCCGCCACCGCCGCTGAGGTGCTTCAAGTCGCGGCCGACGAGTCCCAGGTCGCCCATGCCGACCGCCGGACCGTCAACCGCCGCAAACGCAGACAGCAGAGCGAGCTGCCGGAACCGGTGTCTGCGGCGTGATTTCTGCCGCACGCGTCCTTGGGTCCTCTTGGTCCTTCAGGTCCCGCGCCTGTCAAAGGACCAAAGGGACCCCAAGGACCTGAGAACGGTGTGTGAAAAGGGTGGCATCGTCAAGGCCGGTAGGCCTTGGCGATGGTCCGGCGCACGGGAAATCCGCCATCGCCAAGCTCCGAAGAGGGTGCCCAATCGCGATGAATCGCGATTGGGAGCCCAGACTCCGCTTGACGATGCCACCCAGAGAAGGCTGGCTGCTCACACACCCTCTCAGGGCCCTCCTGCCGAGGCCTCCGACGCGGATTTCTGGAGCTTGTACTCGACGCTGTCCACGAGCGCCAGCCAACTGGCCTCGATGATATTCTCGGACACCCCGACCGTCCCCCAGATGGACTGCTTGTCCCGGGACTCGATCACGACCCGGACCCGGGCCGCCGTCCCCTCCCGGGCGTTGACCACGCGCACCTTGTAGTCGATCAGACGCATCTCCCGCAGCGCGGGGTAGGAGTCCTCGAGCGAGCGCCGCAAGGCCGCGTCGAGCGCATTGACCGGGCCGTCGCCCTCCCCCACCACGTGCTCGATGCGATCGCCCACGCGCAGCTTGACGGTCGCTTCCGTGATGACCTTGCCCGCTTCCTGTCGCTCGACCTCCACGTGGTACTTGATCAGCTCGAACGACGGGCGGAACGTCCCCATCATCCGCTTGACCAGCAGATCGAAGCTCGCATTGGCCGCCTCGAACTGGTAGCCCTCATTTTCGAGCTCCTGGACGCGGGCCAGGATCTTCTTGGCGAGGGTCTTGTCCTGGCTGAGCTTGGCCTTTTCCAGCTCGGCCAGGATGTTCGATTTGCCGCTGAGCTCCGAGATGAGGAACCGGCGCTCGTTGCCGACCAGCTTGGGATCGATATGCTCGTACGTCTGGCGGTTCTTGCGCAGGGCATCGACGTGCAGGCCCGCCTTGTGGGCGAAGGCGCTGCCGCCCACATAAGGCAGATTCGTCACCGGGGTCAGATTGCCGACCTCGAAGATGAAGCGTGAGGTCTCCGTCAACAGGCAGATCTTCTCGGTCGGGAGCACGTCGAGGCCCATCTTGAGGGCCAGACCGGGAATGACGGCGCACAGGTTGGCGTTGCCGCAGCGCTCGCCCAGCCCGTTGATCGTGCCCTGCACATGCCGGGCCCCCGCGCGGACGGCGGCCAGGGCATTGGCCGTGGCGCAATCGCTGTCGTTGTGGGTGTGAATCCCGACCGTCAGCGTGCCGAACGTGCGGCAGACCTGCTGGGTGATCTCGAAGACCTGCTCCGGCAGCGAGCCGCCGTTCGTGTCGCACAGGACCAAGGCGTCCGCCCCCGCCTCCGCGGCCGCCGCGAGCACCTTCAGGGCGTATTCCGGATTCGCCCGATAGCCGTCGAAGAAATGCTCGGCATCGAAGATTGTCTCCACCCCTTTCTGCTTCAGGTAGCGCACGGACTCGGCGCAGATGGTCAGGTTCTCGTCGAGCGAGCAGCCGAGCACCGCCCGGACGTGGAGATCCCACGTCTTGCCGACGATCGTGGCGGCCGGCGTCTTGCAGGCGAGGATGGCATTGAGAGACACGTCGTCTTCCGCCCGGCAGTCCGCCCGGCGGGTGCTGCCAAAGGCGGCCAGCTTGGCGTTTTGCAGGCCGAGCGTCGCCGCCCGGTGAAAGAACTGCATTTCCTTCGCATTGGCCGCCGCATAGCCGCCCTCGATGTAATGCAGACCCAGCCCATCGAGCCACTGGGCGATGGACAGCTTGTCCTCCAGAGAGAAACTCACCCCTTCCGCCTGCATGCCATCGCGGAGCGTCGTATCGTAAAGCGCGATCTTCGTCATATCGAATTCCAACCCTGCTTCGCCACGCCGCCGGCCGTAGGCGACAGTCCCTGCCCCCGGAGGCCTGGCGAAAAGCGTTTGATTGTACCGCTTCCCCGCCGCTTGTAAAGCCGCAAAATCCGCTCCCGGCGGTCAAAGCGATGGTCGGTCAACCCCAGGAGCACACGGAGAACAAGGCCAATGCGCGACGTGAAAGGGGTAGGTGTGGTCCCCAGTTGACCTGGTTCATTTCTGGCTGCTCCAGTAGTGATTTCCCCGGCTCTCGAACTGCCAGTGTCCTGCGGGCGTTGTGGCATAAGAACCGTTGGCGAGGTAGACGCGGGTCACCTGGCCGGCCTGGAGGCGCCACACAACCATGTCCGCATCGGTCGTCACGCTGGGCGGTTGTCCATAGGCATCGGCCGCCCACTGGCCCGACATATACACCCAGTCTTCGCCTTCGGCCGTGGTCACCTTGGCCAGCCGTTGCAGGTGCTTGCCCGCTTCGACAATCTCCACGTTGCGTACATAGGGCTCCGGTCGATCCTCAGGCACCGGCTCGAATGCGGTCACAAACGTATGCCGTGGAGTCCTCTTGCGAACGACCAGGATATCTTCGGAGTTCG
>VGYL01000743.1 GCA_016872975.1 Planctomycetota bacterium | reverse complement strand
CACGCACCCGGGCGCCCCCGCCGGCGTGGTCAGCAAGACGGTCTCCGCCGGCGCGGCGGGCGTGTGGGTCTCCTGGGTCTGGCTGTTTGGTACGCCGTTCTACTGGCTGATTGCCCCGGTCGTCCGCCGGATGCGGTATCTGACCATGGCGGATTACTTCGAACACCGCTTCAGCCGGGCCGCCGGCGCGCTCTACGTCGCGGTGGCGACGGTGGGAATGACGATCCTGCTGGGCAGCGTGTTGCTGGCCACCGCCCGGACGGTGCAGGGGATGATGGGAGAGGCGGCCGCCGGCGATACGTGGTTCTTTGGCATTCTGCTGACGGTCGCGACGGTCTTCATCAGCTACAGCTACTGGGGCGGCATTGTGGCAGCGATTCGTACGGATATGGTTCAGGGTCTTCTGATCATCGCCCTCTCGGTTCTGGCCCTTCCCGCGGCGCTGCGCCTGCCGGAAGTCGGGGGGATGGGGGGCGCGCGAGAGACGCTGTTCGCGAAGAACCCTGCGTACCTGTCGCTGTTCGATACCGGGCAATTCAACCTGTGGACCGTCCTGCTCTTGAGTGTCAGTGCGCCGCTGAGCATGCTGGCGATGCCCCACCTGATGAGTGTCTGTGCCGCCGGACGGTCGGAATGGGAGGGCCGCGTCGGCTTCACGTACGGGAATATCCTCAAGCGTCTATGCACCATCGGATGGTGCGTTCTGGGTCTGGCCTGGCTGGCCTACCTGATCCGAACGGGCCGGGGGATCCATCCGGACGCCGCGTTTGGGGACTGCATCCGGGGACTGCTGTCTCCCGTCCTGCAGGGCGTCATGCTGGCTTGCGTGATCGCGGCGGCCATGTCGTCGGGAGACACGGTGCAGGTCACGCTGGGCGGGCTTCTCTCCCAGAACCTCTATCGGCCCTTCCTCAGGCCGCAGGCTTCCGACCGGGCCCTGCTGGTGGTGACGCGTCGAGCCGGTCTGGCGGTTTCCATCGTGTCGGTGGCGGTGGCCGTGCTGATGCGGGAGAGTGTCGTGAGAGCCATCCTGGACTACGTGAATGTGCTGAGTCTGGTCGGCACATCGGTGGCGATGGGTCTGCTGTGGCGGCGGATGAACACCGCGGGGGTGTTCTGCAGCGTTGGACTGGCGGTGATCGCCTTCGTCATGGCCCGGTACGTTCTGAGTTGGCCCCGCAACGCCGTCACGGGTCTGCCTCTGTTGGCGGGCGTCTTGGGGGGCGTCCTCGGCAGCTATCTGGCCAAGCCGCCGGAGGCGGGGCGGATCGAGGAGTTCTTCAAGCGGATCTACGTACCCATTCGACAGGAAAGCCGGCTGGGCTTGACGCTGGCCGAGGTGGTCCCGCCGGAGCGGCGTCTCCTGACCTGGGGCGGGTTGTTCCTGGTCAGGCCTTCGCGTCAGTCGTGGGTGGGTTTCCTGGTCGCCTTGGCCATCTGCATGGCGGCCGTTCTGTTCATGTACAGCTTGGTCCAGGTGTAGGACATTTGCAGGCGAATGAAACCAAGAGAAGGAACAACCGGACTGATTGGCATCGGGCTGGTGGGTACGGTCCTCGCCGAGCACTTGCTGGCCCATGGACATGCCGTAACAGGGTATGACATCGAGCCTGCGGCATGCGAGCGTCTGCGCCAACTGGGAGGTCATGCGGTCGACAGTGTCCGCGCGGTGGCGGAAGCCGCCGATTGCCTCTTCCTGTCCCTGCCGGATTCCGGCGTAGTTCGCGAGATCCTTGAGGGTGACGTTGGCGTACTTGGCGCACGGCGGGTCCCCCGATACGTCATTGACACGACGACCGGTGATCCGACGGAAACGATCGCTCGGGCAGAGAGTCTCAGCCGGCAAGGCGGCACTCTATTGGAGGCTACCATCTGCGGCTCCAGCGGTCAGCTTCGCAGAAGGCAGGCCGTTCTGATGGTCGGCGGCGAACGAAGGGCTTTCGAAGCATGCCGAGGGCGGATCGACCTGCTGGCCGAACGCGTGTTCTATGTGGGGCCGTCCGGCAGCGGTTCCAAGATCAAGCTGGCGACGAATCTGGTCCTGGGACTGAATCGGCTGGTCTTGGCGGAGGGCCTGGTTTTTGCCGAGAAGCTTGGCCTGGATCTGGAGACCTTCCTGGGGGTGCTGAAGGCCGGCCCGAGCTATTCGGCTGCCATGGATGTGAAGGGGGAAAAGATGGTGAAGGGGGACTTCGCCCCGGAATCGCGCATCCGCCAACACCATAAGGACGTCTCCCTCATGCTCAAGTACGGAAACAACAGCAGGCAGGATCTCCCTCTCTCCCGAGTCCATTTCGACATTCTGGCCCAGGCGATTGCCGCGGGAGACGGCGAACTGGATACCTCGGCAGTGATCCAGGAGATTCGACGCCGGAGGGCAAGCCAGGCTCAAAGCGGAAAGCAGGATCCAGACAGAAAGGAGGAAAGATCATGAATCATTCCAAGCGTTATTCAAGACGCGGTTTTCTCAAACATACGGTTCTGGCAAGTTCCGTCCTGTGCGCGGGCAAGCACGTGTTGGGAGCCAATGATGATATTCGCGTCGCAATCATTGGTCTGGGCGGCAAAGGTCGCGACCACCTCAGGACGTTCGATGGATTCGATGGCGTTCGCATCGCGGGGCTGTGCGACGTCGACCCAAGGCGTTTGGACGAGCGGGGCAGGGATTTCAAGGGCAAGGGCGTGTTCTTTGCCACCGATGCGCGGAAGATCATCGATCGCAAGGATATCGACGCCGTGGTGATCGCAACATGCGATCATTGGCATGCTCTGCTGGCGATTTGGGCGTGCCAGTCGGGCAAGGACGCGTATGTGGAGAAGCCGGTCAGCCACAACGTTCTGGAAGGTCGCAAGATGGTTCAGGCGGCCATGAAGTATCGTCGCATCATGCAGGCGGGTACACAGTATCGCAGCGATGAGGGGCTCGCCCAGGCCGTCGAGTATGTGCAGAGCGGCAAACTCGGCAAGATCCTTCGCGCACACGTGCCTTGGTATGAACTGCGACCCGGTATTGGACGTGTGCCGGCGTATATTCCGGACTGGCTGGATTATGATCTGTACTGCGGGCCCGGCGAACTCAAGCCGCTGCGACGCAAAGAACTGCATTATGACTGGCACTGGCTTTGGAATACCGGCACGGGCGATCTGGGCAACAGCGGCATTCATGCGTTCGATTTTTGCCGGTGGATGATGGGGTATCAATCTCTGCCGCCGCGTGCGATTTGCATCGGCGGACGTTTTGGCGTCGATGATGTGGCGGAAACACCCAACACGCAACTGACGTTGCTGGATTACGATAATGCGCCTATCGTTATTGAGAATCGCAACCTGGGGGACAAGAAGAATTCGCAGAATCTCGATCATGTGCTGGGTGTGCGCGAAGGGGTGATTCTCTATGGCGAAGGCGGCTACTTCGCGGGTCTGCGCGGCGGCGGCTGGGTCTATGATACCGACGGCAAGAGAATCAAACAATTTGCCGGCGACGGCGGTCGCCATCACACCGCTAACTTCATTAAGGCCGTTCGCCAGCGCGACCCTTCGATCCTCAAGGCCCCGATAGAGCAGGGCCATATTTCGTCGGCATGCTGTCATCTGGGCAATATCTCGTACCGTCTGGGAGCGCCTGCCGGGCCGGATCAGATCAAGGCGGCGATCAAGGACAATGATCTGGCGGGGCGGATATTCGACAGCATTGCCGAACATCTCAAGGCCAATGAAGTCGATCTCGGTAAAGATGCCGCCACGCTCGGTCCGCTGATGACGGTGGATACCGCCAGCGAGGAGATCGTCGGGCTTGGCGGCTCAGGCACGTTGGCTGCGGCGACGACACTCGCTCACGGCACCTATCGTAAACCGTTTGTCATGCCGGAAGAGGTGTAAGCAACCGTAATCTGTGAATGGTGTCATCACCATGAGGTCGGCATTATGAAGCCACTTCGTTCTTCA
>VGYL01000742.1 GCA_016872975.1 Planctomycetota bacterium | reverse complement strand
GGCACGCTCGTGACCACGCCGCCGCCGCTGGTGCGGGCGTTCTGCATCACCGTTACGGGGTGCAGGTCCACGACGCGGGTCGTGAGCCGGCGGAATTCCTGGGGTGTGGGCGGGTGATCCTTGTACTTGCCTTCGCGCCGCAGGGGGTCGTTGAACGCCCAGTGCTTGATGTCGCCCTGGCCGCCCTGCATGGTGACGCAGCGGACGCCTTCCCAGCTCTTGATGTAGGCAGAGGCGTCGGCCTTGGGAAAGTGAAGGTTGCTCTCGGGTATTTTCAGGCCGGGCCGGATGCGGTCGAAGCACAGCTCGCGGTCGGCTCGCGCGAACGACAGCGGATGGGTTGGCGGGACCTCGCGGCCGCTCATGTACCACTCGTCCATGCCCCAGAAGTGGGCGTGGGTCAGGTCCAGCTCCAGCTCGTTGACCAGCCGGGCGACGAGCGGAAGCTGTTCCGTCGGCCCGATGGGGCCGCAGATGCCGGCGGGGTTGGACGGCGTCGCCTGCTTCCAGGCCGTGACATATTCCAGGGCCTCCGCCAGGTAGAAGTCCTCCAGCGTGTCGTAGAAGACGACTTTGAATCCGTCCCGGCTCAACGCCAGCATATCCTCCGGCGTCAGCCGGGCGGCATCGTTGAGCATCTCGTCATCGAGCGTCGTATAGTCCCACCACTCGGGCGCCAAGATACTCGTTTTTCTCCCCATAATGCTTCTCCTACCATGTTCGTAGGGGCAGGCTCCCGTGCCTGCCCGTGTCCTTGTGCCCGTCCTGGGGCAACCACAGGGGGTTGCCCCTACAGTAAATGCACCAGATCGCCGAGCTCTTTCTTGAGGATGTTGTCCTGCGGATAGGCGTGGCCGAGATGCTGGCGGAACCCTTCGCCGAAGGGCCGCCCGATCTGCCGGCCGCGCTCCTCGCTGAACAGCTTCATCATGTGGACGTACTCGTCCATCCCATGATGCTTGAGCAGCCAGTCCCGCTGGCTCTCGTGGCAGCAGAGCATCCGCTCCTTGAGGTCCATCTCGCTGCTGATATCGACGATCATCTGCGGCCTGACCTCGGCCCCGAACTTGTCTTTGCCCTCGACGGCGTCCATGTAGTACAGGTGCGGGATCGGCTCGAAGGGCTCGGCCCCCGGCGTCTCGACGTTGACGACGCCGCAGCAGAAGCACGCCGTCTGCGCCAGCTTGCTGGCCATCTCGTGATCGACCATGTAATCCGAGGGGCTCGTCGTGATGACAATCCGCGGCCGGACCTTGCGCACCACCTCGATGGCCTTGAGCAACTGCGGCCGCTCGTAGAGGATGAAGATGTCGCCTTCCTCCAGGCAATGATACGTGCCGTCGAGCATGGCGGCGGACTTGGCGGCCTCGCCCTTGCGAATCCGGCTGATCTCCTCCCGGCTGTACTGCACGGTCCCGCAGTCGCCCGGCGCCATGGTGGCGATATGGACCTGCCACCCGCGTTTGCGCAGGAGGGCGAGCGTCCCCGTGCACATGAACTCCGCATCATCCGGATGGGCCCCGAGGCTCAAGATTGTCTTGGTACTTTCTAACATGCTACCGGCGATCCTTTCTGGTTCCCTGAACTCGTCGGGTGGGGCTTGCCCCACCGAGTCATCGCGGCACAGGGATTTGGCGGGGCAAGCCCCACCCTACCTACTACTTGCCCATCAGATGGCTGGTGATGAGCATATCGAGTTCCTCATAATCGCGCCGGGCAATCAATTGTTCGACCTTGCCCTGATCGAGACTGCGGGCCAGTTCCACAAGCTGCAGGAAGATGGTCCGGCTGTTGCTCAGGTGCTTGGTCGCCACGTCCTGTTTCTGCGTCCGCATGGCCTTGACATCCAGGCCGACGAACTCGCCGCGGGTGCCGTAGCTGTACCGGTCGAGGATGCGGACCTGGTTGAAGGCGCGGCGCAAATTGACCGCCCCGAAGCTCTTGTCCTCGTCGAACTTCAGGCCGTTCTGGTCGTTCAGGTGGACGGTGTAGAGCTTGTCGTAGGCGAGAGCGAACCCCATCTCATCCGACGGGTCCAGCCCGGCCAGGATCACGTGGGCCGTCTCGATGTTGACGCCCACGCGCTTCGGGTCCTTGGTCAGATACGCCAGCGCCAGGGCGTGACCGGTTGTGGGGATATAGGCCTGGTCCATCGGCTCGTTGGGCTTGGGCTCGATGGCGATCTTGATCTCCGGGTTGTAGTCGAGCATGTCGTTGATCGCCTCGACGAGCCGGTCCACCGCCACCTTGCTGTCCTTGGCCTCGCGGATGTACGTCCCTTCGCGGGCCAGCCACAGGACGATCAGCTTCGAATCGAGTGCGGCGGCGATGTCGATGCAGCGCCGGCTGCGGTCCCGCGCATAGGCACGATCGGCCTCACTATTGGACGTGTAGCCGCCGTCGATGGTCCGCGGGTCTTCCCACAGCCGGGGGGCGACGAACTCGGCGGTCAGGCCCTCATCCGCCAGGGCCTTGCGGACCTCCTTGGCCTGTTTGTTGATCTCCCGCGGGCCGAGCTTGTTCATATCCGGCACCGCGTCGTCATCGTGGAACTGCACGCCATCGAAGCCCAGCTTCTTGTACATCTTGAGCTTGCGGGCGAAGGTAATGCTGCGCCGGACGGTTGGCCCGAACGGATCGGCGCCTTCGTGGATATTCCACGGCCCGAACGAAAACCGATATTCTCCTGCCATAAGAGTCCTCCTTAAGATCGGGATTGACATATTGGAATAATGGAATGATGGAACAATGGTTGAGCAACGCCCGTCTTCCCCAATATTCCATCATTCCATGCTTCGTATTCATCGTGACGGCTTCTCCTGGAGTATCGCCAGGGCGTGGCGGGCGTAATGTCCGCGCACGTCCTGCGCGTAGTCTTTCAGTATCTTCTCGCCCAGCCCCTCGTAATCACCGCACCGGTACAGGGCGCGGGCCAGGATCAACTCGCGCAGCGAGCACTCGCGGGTCGAGTTGTCCACGGGACTGGCGGGGATATTGCGGGTGGCCACGTTGAGATCGGTGTAGGCGTGGCCGGCCATCTCGGGCTTTTGCAGCAACTCGGCCAGGGGCCTGGCGGCGGCGGGGCCGGCAAGCGTCTCCAGGGCCAGCGCTACCGCCCGATGGTGCGACAACGCATGCTCCGGACCCAGTTGGCGGACCTTGGCCAGGATCGGCTCCAGGGCCTCGCCCCGGCGGGTTCGGCCCAGGGCCACGATCAGGCTGTCCACCGGGCTCATGCTCATCCCGTACTGGCCCATGCCGGTATACTTCCAGCCTTCGTCCCACTCTCTCGCCTGGACGGCTTCAACCAGGGTACCCGCCCCGGTAGGGTCACCCATGATGCCGAGGATGTGGGCGTAGACCAGCTTTGCGGCGTCGGAATCGGCCGCCGTGTACGCCACGCGGAGCAGCGGCACGCTCTGCTCGGGTTGGACGAAGAGGATCTCAATCCCTTCGAAATCGTTCAAAACGGTCTTGACCGCCTGCTCGATCCTCTCCTGGGGCAACGGGAAGGAGTCCTGTTCCGTGAGGACCGCGGCCGGCATATTCCCTTTCTCCACGAGGTGCTTCTGCAGTTCGCGGATGTCGATCCGGCGCAGCGATTGCCCCGTGCGGGCGGAAGTGGCGGCGGCCACACCGGCCGCGTAGCCCTGGTTCTGGACATCCGGCTGCATGCGGATTACGGGCATTACGTCGCGATGGGCACTGACGGCCAGGCCGGTGACGAGCATGCCCTCGATGCCCTTGGGCAGCAGGCAGCGGTAGGGGACGCGGCAGGGCAGGGACTTGCGGTCCGGCGGCCGCAGCAGGAACATCGGGTGGATCGTGAAGCCGTGCGAATCGAAGTTGCTGTTGGCGCACATGATCGTATCGGGGAACGTGCGATTGAGGTAAACGTCCATGGGCGAAAGGCAGAAGTCCCCGACGATCTGCCGGCGCTCGCGGCTGTCCACGAG
>VGYL01000741.1 GCA_016872975.1 Planctomycetota bacterium | reverse complement strand
CTTGAGCGCTTGAATCTGAGACCAATGGAGGAAGCATCGTGAGGACGGAAATGAGAATCAGATATGCCGGCGTAAGAATTCCGGAGGGCAGCGCGGCAATCCCAGCAGGCAATTCGGGGCGTGCCGCTGCCGTGTTCTGAGCGGGGGCGCTGGTCGAGCGTTCTTCTGTCCCGTGGGGGCGTCCGGGATGCTCGGGGCGACGGTGTGACGTGTGAAGGCGACCAGGCGGATCGCGGCGTTGCGGGTCATGGCAGGTTCTCCTCAAGAGCCGGCGCGCGGCGCGCCGGCGGGGTTAGGGTGTGCCCAGGGCGCCCGGCCGGGGGCCGGGGCGTGGCGTGCGTGGTCCTTGGCCAGTGACGGTTCGAAGGGCGTTCGGCCCGGGGTCCGCAGGGACCGGCGCGAATGCGTCCGCGGATGCCGGTCTGGGTTTCTTCGGTCGAACATCTCCACCTCGTCAGATTCGCCCGGCAAGCGGCAGGGGCTTGCCGCACTGGCTTGGATGCGACCCTGATTATACCCGAACGCCCGGCACGGGGCAAGCGACTTATCGATGCGAGACCCTTGCGGGGATGACAGGGGACCAAATGAATCAAAGAACAGCAGGAAAGGGACCGGAGACGTCCAGGCTCAGTCGGTGGCAGGCCGACAGGCATTCCGGGAGGTGCCGGGGTCAAGAGCCGAAGGACAAGCGGCGCGGTTTCGAGGGTCGCCTGGGTCTTGCGGCTCGGTCCTGGTCTCTGTTCCGGCTCGGCCGTGGTGTGAGAAATGAACCACGTGCATGAAGGCGGCAGGGAAGTTGTCTTGTGTGACGAGTGTTACGCAAAGGCCTTCCCGCAGCGAAGTTCTGGGAATTGAACATGGCAAACCGGCGGATGCCGGTTGAAGAAAAGCCCCCGCGGTTGGAAGCGGAGGGAGAGGAAGCGAGACAGCGCGGGGGCTTGTGGACTCAAGGATGGCGGTGGGATCTCAGGTGAGGCAGGCGGTGGCGTACTTGGTGGAGGCGACGGCGGATGGGCCGCGGTTGGGCGAGAGGAGCTCGCAGGGAGCTGAGGGTGTGCAGGAGGGCCAGGATGACGAGGAACAGGACGGCCAGCCCAATACAATCAGGGGCCAGCGGCTGAGCCAAGATGGCAAACGAGATGCTCATCAGATGAACCTCCTGGACGCACGGCTCAATAGGGCCTCTATCCGGATCCAATGGTACTACGCCTCTGGCCCTGAGTCAAGGGAAACTGTCTGGAGGGCTGGTGGGAATACGGTTTGACGCGGGATGTCTCCGGTGTCGCTGGGCCGCCTGGAACGAGTGGCGGACGTGGATTCCTGCCGGGCGCCGGAGATGTCGGGCGGAAGGCGCGCCGGGCGGCGATCGGGACGGCGGATACGGCGGCAGGGTTCATAAGATGTCCTTTCGTGAGTGGGCCGGTTGGCCTGAGGCACGGACCGGCATCGATTCTTACCGTGGCTCTATCGGTCTTGCGGGCCGGCCGGCGAACTGCTGCTATTGTACCCGAAAGAGGAGGGCAATGCCAGCAAAACGGTGCGGGGCACCCCCCCTGCGAGCCACCGGCCGTACCGCGTTCTTCGCACCGCTGGGGGCGAATCGGGGGCAGGCGTGGGGTATGGCTGGCGCGAATCCACTCCGGGTCGCTTCGCGGGGTCACGCCGTATCGCGGGATCGGCCGGCCGCCTCAAGTCTTCCAGACTGGGGAGGGCCAAGCCCGTTTGTAGGGTGCTCGCAAGAGCATAAAGATAGCGTCTGACGACGCCACTACGAGCCAAGGCCCTCCGGCCCCTGCCGCCGAACTACCCCTTTCAAAAAGCTACTACCTTACTCACTAACACACAATCTGGGAATGTCCAATTCCATCTGAGGCAACACACGCTCTCTTCGTAGGGCGAGCGTCCCCGCCCGCCGCAGATGTCGTGCGAGGACGCACGACCTACGAAGAGGACCCTTGGGGGCCTCTGGTTTAGCCATTACCGAAGTTGTCTGCCAAAGTTCATCAGGGGCGGATGCACTCTCTTCGTAGGGCGAGCGTCCCCGCTCGCCAAAGAAGTCGGGCGAGGACGCCCAACCTACCAGGAGGCTGCGCCGCGCGGGCGCATGGTCCCGTGCGCGAAAGCAGAATGTCCCCTTTTCCTTTGCCTGGCGGGTCTTTGCGGGTATCATAGAAGAAGAGGGGCAAGGCCTGCCGTGTGCCTGGGGCGCCCGGTTCCGCCGGTCGACGACGAGCCCGGGCCCGGTCGGCAGGGCCGGGGCCGCTTCAGACTGAGCATTCCGACCAGAGGCACGAGGACGAGCGGGTTTCGTGGAAGGGACCGGAGAACATGGCTACTGAGCGTCACAATTATCGAGCCTTTACCCTGATCGAGCTGTTGGTCGTCATTTCCATCATCGCCCTGTTGCTGGCGATCCTGCTGCCGTCGCTGGGTCGGGTCCGCAGGCAGGCGCAGTTTGTCCGCTGCAAGAGCAACCTGAAGTCCTATGGTGTGATGGCGTTTCTGTACATCGGGGACAACGACGACCGGATGCCGAACGCCTGGACCAGCTTCTACAGCAGCCGTACCTATCCCGGCGAGCCGCACCGCTACTGCCGCTGGCACAATCCGAACTACGACCTCGTCCATCAGCCCGAGTACGCCGGACCCATGTGGCCCTATCTGAAAGGCAAAGGCATTCACATCTGCCCGTCCTTTCCCGCCATTGCCAAGGAATTCGGCCCGGTGCACCCCGAGCACGTCCCGAGCGTGCCCATCAAGCCGAACTACAACTACGCCATGAATTCCTGGCTGAGCGACAAGAAGCTCACCGCCGTGAAACGCCATGCGGACCTTTTCTTCTTCGGCGAGGAGAACCTCTGGATCACCGCCCCCTACAACCGCTACGCCTTCAACGACACCGCGATGTGCGTCTATGAGGTCTGGGACAGCTTCGGCACGTTTCACCTGGCCCGCCGCGCCGACCTGGAAGACGGCGTGGTCAACGCGGTCTTCCTCGACGGCCAGGTCCAGACCGTGAATCGACTGGATTCCTGGCGCTACTGCGCCCCCGACGGCCGAAGCAAATCGCCCGTGAAAGAGGGATTATGATATCTTCGGCACACCGGCAGTAGGAGAATACGATGAACCCGTATGCTTGTTGTGTTGTGCTCGCGGCGACTTGCCTCGGTTCCCTGTCTTTCGCGTCCGAGGATATCTTCCTGCTGAGTTACTTCAAGGGTAATGGCGAGACGGGCGTGTATCTGGCCGCGAGTGAGGATGGTTTGACGTTCCAGGATCTCCATGAGGGCCGGCCGGTGTTCGTGCCGTCGGCGTGGGAGGGGCAGAATCTGACGCGGGACCCCTCCATCGTCTATCGGGACGGACTGTTCCGGATGGTCTGGACGTCGAGCTGGACCGGCGAGTGCTTCGGGGCGGCGACTTCGCCGGATCTGAAGCGGTGGTCCCCACCCGTGCAGGTGCAGCCGTTCCGGAATTGGCCGGCCGATGACCGGCCCGCCAACACCTGGGCGCCGGAGGTCCATTGGGACCCGGTGCAGAAGGACTATGCCATCCTGTGGTCCTCGGCGACCGCCAGGATGGAGGGCAGCGGCGGACACAACTCGGGCGGATTGGAGAAGGACCCGGCCCGCCAGGTCAAGCCCGATCTGCGCCACCACCGCACGTTCATCGCGCGAACGGCGGATTTTCGGAATTTCTCGGAGGCCCGGGTGTTCTTCGCGCCCGGCGTCAGCCAGATCGATGCGATGATGGCGTTTGACGACCGGGGCACCGCGGAGGCCGCCGATGACCGTTGGGTCATGGTCTGCAAGAACGAGCAGTTCCAGGAACTGGGCGGCAAGAACTTGCGGCTGGCCGTCGCCCCGGCCCGTGTCGAAGGCGTCCCGCCTTCGCAGCGCGGGCGGGACGCCCGCGACACGACGATCGTACGGGCCGATCCGGCGCAGCCGCCGGCGTCGAGGTTCCGCGCGCCGGGCGA
>VGYL01000740.1 GCA_016872975.1 Planctomycetota bacterium | reverse complement strand
CGCCCAGACCACGGATTTCTCCGAAGGGCGGGTCCCTGATGGGGCGGCGAAGATCGAGCTGTTGCCGCTGCCGACCCCCGGACTCCCGAATCCCGAAATCAAGAAATCCGGCACGACGAGCGTTGCGTTGGTCCCGACAGGAGCGGACAAGCGGGTCCTGGTTCCCACCGGCCCCATCAGCGACGACTGGCGGGGCGGCCGGCCGTTCGATGACTCCGCCTGGCTGCTCTCCACGGGCGCACCGGGCGGGGTCGGCTATGACACCGCCAGCGACTATCTGCCGCTGATCCGGCTCGATACGCGGACCCTGATGTACGGTGCCGGCAAGAACAACTCCTGTTATATCCGAATCCCCGTCACCGTCGCGGCCGACACGCTGGCCGGGATCAGCAAACTGACGCTGAAGATCCGGTATGATGACGGGTTCATTGCCTATCTCAACGGCCGGGAGGTGGCCCGCCGCGGCTTCACCGGCACCCCAACGTGGAATTCCGCCGCCAACGCCGCCCATGAAGCCAACCTCCCGGATTTCGACGAGTACATCGATATCACCGCCTCCCGGGCGGACCTGAAGACCGGGGCTAACCTTCTGGCCATTCACGGCATGAACAACTCTGTGACCAGCTCGGACTTCCTGATTCATGTAGCGCTCGATGCCGTCCTGGTGAATCCGGGCCAGGGATCGGTCTATGAGGAGGCCCTGCGGCTGCTGGACGGCCTACGCGTCACGGAGATCATGTACCAGGCGCCCCAAGGCAACAACTACGATTACATCGAGCTGAGAAACGTGATCGACGAGCCGATCCACCTCGAGGGGGTCCGGTTCGACAAAGGGATCGACTTCCTATTCCCCGCGCTGACCCTGTCACCGGGCGAATACGTGGTGGCCGTGTCGAGCCTGTCCGCGTTCCGCTCGACCTACGGCGCGGCGCCGCGGGTGGCGGGGCAGTACTCGGGCAACCTGAGCAACAGCGGCGAGGAGCTCGTCCTTCTTCTGCCACCTCCTCTGGACGTGGCGATTCTGCGTTTCGATTACACCGCCGCCCGGCTGCCGGCCACGGACGGCGGGGGCAAGTCCCTGACGATCCGCGACCCCGCCGCGGTGCCCGGCGCCTGGAACGATCCCGAAAGCTGGCGCGCGGCCGATCCCACGCCGGGACGGCCCTGACCCGAGGCGGAAATTCCAAGTCCCAAATCCCAAATCTCAAACAAATTCAAAATCCAAAGCACCAAGGTTCAAAACGCTGTCGCGGTGCGGCGGACCCGTTTGGAATTTTGGATTTTCTTTCCTTTGGAATTTGTTTGAGATTTGGGATTTGGAATTTGGTGCTTCCGATCTCCGGTCGATGGTCAGTTCTTGGCGTGCAACACGGTCTGAGTGTCGCTGCCGGGTCGAAGCCTGGGGCAGGCGTCCAGGGCCGCGACGATCGCCTGCGGCTCGGCGGCGTTCACGTAGTAGATCTCGCCGCCCGCCTGCCGGTGGCGCTGGGCATATTGCTCCCAGCTCTCCTTGTAGCGGGCGTAGGCGATCTGCTGGGAGGATTCCTTCGCCTGCAGCCGCTGGACCTCCTCGGGATTCCAGTACTTGATCAGCAGGTTCCGGTCCCGCACCAGGACATCGACGCTGACCAGTTGGTTATCGACGCGCAGGATGCGGTCGATGGTGACGGCGCCCAGGCCTTGGGCCTGCAGGTGCTGGCGAATGACGGCCATCGCGTTGGGTGAAGCGGTGGGGGGGAGTGTGCCTTGAGCCCGTCGCAGGAGGGGCACGCGGCGCACGATGGGCGACACGTGTCTGGGGACAATGACAGACCCGGGATGCACCAGGAAGGAGAAACTGTCCGCATAAGTGCCGTAGCCCGGAACCAGGCCGGAACTGTAGTAGCTCAGGGCGTAGGGCGTGTACTCCACGTCGGCGCGGACGAGACCGGAACTGTAGTAACTCAGGGCATACGGCGAATAGCGGACCCCGGAGCCATAGTACGCTTGCGTGATGCCGGGTGCAAAGACCAGCAGCGCGGCGAACAGTGAAATCCTTTTCATGTGGGTTTCCTTTCCTTAGGGAAGATCACTCCTTTGGATCATCCCCTCCTCCCCCGCACGCGCCACAGCGCGCCGGGCCCCGCCACACGGGGCGGAAATTCGAATCTCGAAGCACGAAATCCGAAACAAAGTCCCAACGGAAGAAAACCCAAAATTCCAAACGGCTCCGCCTTGGAGCATCGGTGTTTCGATCACCGGAATCTTGGATCTTGCCTCTGTTTCAAATTTCGAGATCTTGGATTTCGAGTTTCCGCGCCCCGCCGTGGGGCAAGTACTCAGGAACCCTCCCCCATTTCGGATTTACTATTTACGATTTGCTCTCGCGCCGGTGGCGCGGAGTCGCAAATCATCAGTAGTAACTCGGAAATCGATTTTGCCCTCCTTTCTGTGTCTGTTGCAGCCCGAAACCTCCTTGTTTGCCCAGGGCTCGCAGGTTCATGCTGCCTGTGCCCCGGCTCCGTATTTTATCGACCCTTGGCGGCAAACGCCTTTAGCGATTCCGCCACTGCCATCAAACGTCGCTATTATAGGACGCTATCGTCCCCTGCGTCAAGATGTCGAAGGGGTTCGATTACAGAACCTCATTCCACCATTCCACTATCGCAGTCTTCCCTTTCCGGCCCACAGGGGGATTTCTTCGGAAGGACCTTCCTCCAAGCTTCGCTTCCCAGATTCCGGCTTCGTCCGCGGGTGCCCGGTCTCTTGTCCTTTCGGGCACGTATGATCCTACTGGCGCATGGACCGACGGGGTCACGCGAAGCAGCTCCCTCTCCGGCGGAAGGGACCACAACAGTCCCTCCCTGAGCCGCCTCCCGAACGATCCCCGCCCGCACCGGATTGGTCTCGATATAGCGCAAGACGCGCAGATAACAGGGATCGCTCTGCACGGGAAAGCTCTCATAACGCCCCTGGTATGAATGGCCGATGCCGGTGGTGCCGTGCGAGGCGTGGTATCTCCGGGTGTGCGTCAGGGTCACCGACCGCATAAGATGCGACAGTTCCCCGTCCCCCTGCGGCCACAACAGCAGATGCCAGTGGTTGCCCATGATGCAGTAGCCGCACAACCGCATGGAGAACAGTGCTGTGCCCTCCGCCAGGATTCTCTCGAACGCCAGGAAGTCACTGTCCTTGCGAAAGATGCGCAACCGCCCGTTCGCGCGATTGAGCACGTGATACACATACCCGCCTAAGGCCATCCGTTGCGGTCTCGACATGGCCGCCATTGTACCCATCTCCGCGCGGGCGGAAAGTGCAAGAGCGGGCGAAAAAAGTGTCGCGGTAGGGACCGCCCTTGCGGGCGGCCCCCCGCACAGATCCGTACGTGAAGAATTACCTCATACGGCTCTTACCTCGGGTCAGTTGACGATCAGTCGCTGATTCGGGAACGGATGCAGTGTCTGAGGTCGGGGCAGCCGCCGGTCGATCAGGCGTTTCATCCGGTCCCACGTCCAGCGGCGGCCTTTCTGACTGCGGCGTCGCAGGACGTGCAGCCAGAGCCGAGCCACCTGGGTACGGAACTGGTCGAGACAATGATGGTTGCCGGGCACCGCGTGGTAGTTGAACCAGCCTTGCACCACGCAGCGCAGCCACCGTCCCACCTCGGCCACCGGACGGTGCATGGCACGCTTCAGTTGCTCCTTGATGAACTGCAACTGGGCCCGCATCCGTTTGGCGACCGAGACCCGCTTGATCGTAAACGCTCCTTGCCGGGTCTTCCCGCAGCAGTGCGTGAATCCCAGAAAGTCGAACGTCTCCGGTTTGCCCGCACCCCGCTCGACCCGCCGCGGGGCCGCGAAGCGGCCGAACTCGATCGTATAGGAATTTGCTTTTGTGGATAAGGGGTGGATTACTCGGCTGATGGACTGGGTATCAGAAAGGATTCAGCCTCGGGTTGGTGCGTCCGGGTGGCCCAAAGAGTGTTGGGTGGGGGTCTCTG
>VGYL01000739.1 GCA_016872975.1 Planctomycetota bacterium | reverse complement strand
GGTGGCTTTCGCATATTCGAACACCGCCACCTGGTTGTCGGCCAGATCGTCCTGTTGCGGACGGCTGCGCCGGCTGAAGCTGCCGGTCTTCTCAGGTCGGCCCAGCACCGCGACCAGGGCATCGATCAGGTGACAACCCAGCTCGAACATCGAGCCGGGATACTCGGCCAGCTCTTTGCGCTGTTGGGCACCGACGGTCTTGCTGATGACCCCGTGAACCTCGAACACCTCTCCCAGGCACCCTTCCCGCACCGCCCGAAAGCAGAACCGAAAGGCCGGATTATGCCGGAACATGTATCCCATCTGCACCGTGCGGCGGCGACGGGCCGCCTCCGCCAGCAACTCCTGGAATGCTGTCAGCGAACATCCCGCGGGTTTGTCCAAGTGCACGTGCATCCCCGCAGAGATGCACCGCTGCGCGGTTGACACGAGGTCCGAGACCGCCGTCTCCACCGCCACCGCCTGCAATCCCGGCGTATTCAGCAACTGCTCCTGCGTGAGCCAGCACAAGCCGCGATAGGCCGCCTGGTCCTGCACCCGCCTCTGCCGGTCCGGGTCCGGCTCCACAATGCCTACTACTTCATACTCGTCGCGCAGCTTTCGGAGCGTCGCCATCTTGCCGGAGGCATGGGCGTGCGCCGTGCCGATCTGGCCGACTTTGATTCTCTCCCGTGCGGACCCCGCCTGGGCCATGGCGCTGCCCGCGAGAGCCGGGGCGACAAAGCCCAGGACTGAAAGCTGTCCCGTCCTCTGCAAGAATCTGCGCCGGTGCATGGGAATGTTCCTTTCTCTCCCGCGCCTATTCGTCGCTCCAGAGGCGGCGTTGGGAGGCCGTTGTCAGGAGGGCCGTCACGTCTTCCGCCAGCAGGAATCCCTCGCGCTGCAGGGCCAAAGCCACTTCGGTCATCTTACCGAGGTAGGTCTCGCGCGTGGGATAGCGCCGGCGCACGGACGGGCGCGGGTCGCCCGCCTTCTGACGCTGGTCGTCCGTGGCCGCAAAGGGCAGGTACATGCCTTCCAGTCCGAGTGCCCCCGGGGCCCCATAGGCGGCGGCCCGGAGGTTCCAGCCGGTATAGGTGCCCAACGGCACCGCCACATCGGGCAGACGGATGCCGGCCCGCTCGTTGCCGTCGTCATCCACCGCGGGCACCAGCGCGCGGTAATGGCCGACAACCCGGGGGCCAATGGTGTCGGCGATCCCCTCCGTGTGGAACCGGGGCCCGAAGTCCAGGCACGCGGGCTGATAACAACTCTCGGGCAACTGGATGCCCGGAATCCGGGGAAAGGAGGCACCGAAGGCGTCGAGATCGACGAGCGTCCCATCGGCGATCCGCGGATAGCGACTGGCGGGCGGCTCCTTTTCCCCGCTGACCCACTGATCCAAGGCCACCAGCAGGGCCCGCAGAATCGGCGGGCGATCGTCCAGGGTATTGCGGGGCTGCTGGCACATGCCGGGTGTATTGGGCCCGGCGCCCAGATGTTGGGACCCTGCCACGAGATACACGCGGACGTTCGACGGCAACGCAATATCCCTCTTTCCCTCCGGGTCGGTGTGCAGGAGCGACGCCGCCCGGTTCCAGTACTCGGTGGAACTCTGCGTGAAGAGCACCTTGGGGACACAGCCGGCGGCCCGGGCCCGCGCGAGCGTATCGCCCCGCCGGCCCGAGAAGGGATCGACCTGGGACGCCGGGGAGAAGGGAAAGAACTCGGACCCGGACAAGTTGCCCTCGTGCTGCGTTCCGAAGAGCGTCGCCATGCGGAAGCGATAATTGAACATGCCCTTGCCTGCCCCGGCGACGTGGGCCAGCATCCCCTCGAAGACGGTCCGGCCCGCCTCGTCGCAGTTGAGCCCTTCGTAGAGGAAGTGATGGATGAGCCGGCCCGACTGGGAGATCCCGAACATGTACGCGTGCTCGACGGACCCGGCCAAGGGGTTGGCGGTCCCCTGGCTGTCGCGTGCGGCGTAGCGGAAGAACGAGACACAGTCCCGCAGGGCCGCCAGGCCCAGGCCCGCTACCCGCGGGTCCTGGGCCGTGTACACCAGGTCGTACAGCCAGCCCGGCTCAAAGCCCTCCTTCACGTACAGGTGCTTGGGATCGGGGATCAGCTTGCCGTCTTCCCAACGGCCGAAGGCCCAGTCTCGCCGGGGAATCTCCACCCCCGGCTCCGAGCGCCGGGGACGCTTGGTCAGCGTCGCGGTCGCGTTGTCGAGACTCGCCGAGGGATATGCATCGGCCGTACCCCAGGGACTCCAGAAGAAAGGACGGCTGTAGACCTTCTCCTGCGTGCAGATCTCCACGTGCGCCGGGCCGGTGACCGTGCGCCCATCCTCCCGCGCGATCGGCAGGCCGATGGTCAGCCGCTGGGTGCCATCCTCCACGACATCGCCGTCCCAGCCGCACCAGAGGATCGAGTACCCCTGCCGCATGAGAAAGCCGTTGCCCGCGTCCGCCAGCGTGGCGGGATCGTTGTTGCGGGCGCCGTTGAACGTCCAGAGGGCCAGCTTGTTGCCGCGGTTGTGAACGTCATACAGAAGGCGGCGATTGCCGCGTTGGGGATCGACCGGCTTGAGCAGGAAGAAATCGGTCCAGCACTCGACCCGCCCGCGCTGGTTGCGCGGCGCCAGTTTCAGGTCGTGAACGCGGGCGTTCGCCGAATGGTCGGGGTCCACCTCGACGATCAGCCGGCCCGTCAACCTCTCGTAGGGACCCGAGCGGCCAAAGCTGTGCCCTTCGGCAAAAGACGCCCGCCCGGCGATTTCCAGGCGGACGACTTCCGCGCGCGCCGGACGGCCGGCGCCCAACAGCAGCAGCGTGAACAGGAAAGGGAGGACAACCCCGAATGTCGCTCGTCGCATAGTCCGGACTCCATCGTCGTGACAACAGTGGATGATCCCATCTGTAACAAGACAGCAGGTCGCAAACGAACGCACAAACGCTCCAACCCACGTCCCTATCCATCGTCTACAGATCCCGCCGGCACGTCAACCCAGAAATCCGGTCAGGGCGAACGCAAAGTCGCGGAACACGGTTGGGTGGCAGCGGCAAGCGGAGTCTTCGGAGCTTGCCGATGGTTTCGCCCCTCGCCATCGGCAAGGCCTGCGCAAAGCCTACGGCCTTGCCGCTGCCACCCGTTGATGCCGTCCAGGGACTCACTTTCGGGACTTTGCGTTCGCCCTGGGAATCCGGTTCCGAGCGGTTGCCTGCCGACCGGCCTGATGGTAGGATGATGGTCCGGATCGTGCGGGGGCAAGTGGAACTGGGGCAGCGGCAATCGGTTTGGTGGTACAGAACATCGGATGGTGACAATGAAATACCCCTCGCGTCAGTGGTTGGTCCTGCTGCTGTTACTCGTGCAAGTCTCGTGGGGCCAAGCCGAGTGGCGCCAGTTTCGCGGTCCCCGGGGCAACGGCCTGGCCTCCCCTCCGGGCACGAAATCGGCGGGCCTGCCGATCCGCTGGAACGAGCAGGAAAACGTCCGCTGGAAAACCCCCATCCCCCACCGGGGCTGGTCCACGCCGGTGGTGATGGAGGGGCGCCTGTGGCTGACGACCGCGACTCCGGACGGACACGAGTTCTTCGTGGTCTGCGTGGAGGCGGACTCCGGCCGGATCTGCCTGCAGGAGAAGCTGTTCCACGCCGACCACCCCGAACCCCTGGGCAATCCGATGAACTGCTATGCTTCGCCTTCGCCGGTGATCGAGCCCGGCCGCGTGTACGTGCACTTCGGCAGCTACGGAACCGCGGCCCTGGACTCGAAGACCGGCGCCGTGTTGTGGCAGCGCACCGATCTGCCCTGCCGGCACTATCGCGGCCCCGGCTCGTCCCTGCTGCTGTTCGAGAACCTGCTCATCCTGACCATGGACGGGGTGGACGTTCAGTACCTCGTGGCGCTGGACAAGGAGACCGGCCGGACCGTCTGGAAGACCGACCGCACCGCCGATTGGGACGATCTGGACGCCGATGGCAAGCCCCGGAACG
>VGYL01000738.1 GCA_016872975.1 Planctomycetota bacterium | reverse complement strand
CCGATGTCGGGGTCTCTGTCTCCCCCCGAATGAGGGCACAGAACGATTACTTGGCCGCGTCCTGAGACTGCTCCAACGGCGGGGCTTGCCTTCGCGTGGTTCGCGTATTTCGCGGTTCAGAAAATTCTTCATTGGCTCTTCGCAGTCTCCATATCCCCACCAACATGGGCCGTTGGATGAAACCTGTTGGAGCTTCGAAGAATTGTAACCGCGAACTACGCGAACTACGCGAAAAATGATTGCAGACTCTGCGGATATCATACCCGGGTCAGGGAGATCAGCGGCTCGCCGCCCCTGTTCCTGGGCCTCTCTCTTGCTGACTACCGACTCCTGCTCTCCGGCGCGGAATTCCCGCCAAGAAACCCCGCGACCGTGCCTGCGACAGGCGCAGAGCCTGTCCGGAACCGGGCGAAGGAACCGGCTCGACAACGGCTGGCTCCTCATGGGCCCTGGAACTTTGGCACTTTTCCCTGGCATGCTTTGCACGCCGGGGCCATAATACTCTGCCGTGGAGCGCCCGCGATGAAGCTGCGACGACGTGGTTGGAGCCTTCTGGTGGGGCGGACAAATGTGGTGACGTTGAGGTGAGCCGGACGGCTGTGGGAGCCTGACAGACATGGGAAGAGAAGCAGATGGCGTGGGTAGAAAATAGGGTGTGTCCCCAGTTATCCCATTTATTGTGAAACCGGCGGACGGATCGCGGATCAACGCAGCGAGCCCGTTAAAGACTAGAACAAGTGCCGCCGCCTCGTGAATCCTCCCTGCTTATTCCTATCATTCCGGGGGACACCGTCAGCAGTTGAACGTGAACAGGAGGTGATAACAGAGGAATGGTGATATGCCCGTGGTACGCTCGTGGCTTGATTCGTAAACGTAGTCGGCGCTAGGTAATGCTCGTGATTTCTTGAACGCGGGTGAACCGTCCATCCCTTTCATGGCTGAGGCAACGTCGTTGGCAATTACGTGAGAGTCGCCGCGACGAATATAGCCAACCATTGCTCCGGCACCCGTGTTGGCCGCGTATTTGCCTGTGATGAATCGCCCAATGCCCTCTCGGTTATCAAGATAAGTCGTGAGATGGTCTCTGCACCCCTGGTCGAGCAACTTGCATTCCGCGCCGAAGTATGACTCTGGAAAAAAACTCGTCGCGAAAACAGAAGTCGATGGTGGGTGGTCGGCCCCTCGATTTGGCTCTTTGAGAATCCGCCTTCTGGGGGATGGGGATCAGGTGGCAGGCGCTATCGGAACGCCACCTCTTCAGGATGTGAACGAACCACTCCTCTGTAATACGGTCTTCCGGTGAATCTGCCTTCACCCATTGCCTGTCGTACAGATCTTGATAGGCCCTTGTCAAGAGCGTGAGCAACGCTCGTATGCCCTGGCTCCCCAGTCGTTTAGCCAAGTCGCTCGGGACTGACGGGCGAGTCCGGCTATCTATCTCCACGCTCCCTCTCCCCACGCCCGCATGATGTCGGCATAGACTTCATCGGCGTCACGCATCGCTGCGGATTGTGTCCACAGGCGCCTTTGGTTTCGCTTAGTGATCAGAACTTTGTCGTCCCCATTGCAGTAGACATGCACATCTCTACGAACATAAACTCCCGTCGAGCGCTCCTCAAGGAGTGCTCTATCCATAGATGCGAGAACCCTCGACAATTCCTCGTCGGTCTGACAGAATTCGACCCCACGATGAACGCTGTCCTGGGACAGCGAAACCTGTAAGGCAACCAGTGGGCCATGCCCGACGTAGAAGCACATTGGCAGGTCGCATTCCCTGTCTTGCCCGAAGGACCCCTGGAGAATTCTGGAGAACACGAGACCGTACTTACGCAAGATTCTACAGTCTGCCGGTTTGGCAGCCTGCGAATTGGCGCCAAGACGGAAGTAATCGAGCGTATATGTCACAGCGTCGTTAATGACCACTTGGTCAGCAGCCGAAAGCTCATACGCTTTCGACATCAACTGGATCAGTCTCGTGCGCGCCTGCTTGTCTCGCGTGGCCTCCTTGAGTTGGTCGAGCGAGATCTCCAGGGAACCCTCTCTGAGTGAGGAGGGCAGGGCAAACCTCATGATTTCGCCCTTGTCGAGTTCGTCCCTTTCCACCAACCACCTTGAACTCGTCATCATGGCGAAGTACGTACAAACATTGGCGGCAAGCGCAACACAGACTGCTCCGAGCCTACCAATATCGTCCCTTTGTGCCGAAATACCCAGGATGGAGTGATTGAAGACCGCGTCCCCCTCTAACAGGGCAGCGACAAAACCCGCCCCAGCCTTCGGGCTTTGTCCCACAAGGATGTGAGGCCCTTTGAATATTTCCCGTTTTCTCTTCGCCATGCGGTAGAAGTTTTCCTGTGCGAGCGGAGGCAGACAGGCTTCGTTCATCACAAATGGCTCGAGGGCATCAGGGGCCACATACGGCCTTCCTGTGAGCCATTTGGCCGGTTCTTCGCCCTTCCCAACGATGAAGCCTTCCCCGTCAACCCAATGCCTCTCCGTGACAACTTGGCAAAGGCTGGGGAGTTCAGCTAGGCTGCTTACTACTTCCCAATCTCGGGGACCTCCCCACATTGCTGTCTTCCATATATTGTCATGTTCGATTGCCTTGCGCCAAGGTATTCGGCAAACATCATGGTTCTCAATAACGTAGTGCCAACCGTCTTCCGGTGAGTTCATCGGCTTGGGACAGCAATAGACTATGGAGTGATCATCTGGGGGCTGTGTCGGCTCATAGGTGATCGGTGCGGCAGGCCCTACAGCTTTGGCGAACAAAGTCCTTCGGAGGGACGCAAAGTTGACGATGGTGTTGACCTTGTATTTTCCCAGGAATTCCTTCCGGAACTCTCTGTTCGGCCCAGAGGCATTAAAGAGGAGGCCTTTGCTCGGAGCAACCAGAGACAGCTTTCCACCATCCCGGCACAACTCCGGGGCTGCCCAGAGAAATGCCTGGGCGATCTGTTTGTCGCCAATAGGGAGTTGGCGTTGTCTTAGGTATCTCTCCGCATCCCCGGATAGGTCACTCTCCCATGGGGGATTGCCGATCACAAGGTCGAACGGATCGAGTCTTGGCGGCGGCGACTCAACGAAGCCGAAGAAGTCCCGAGCCCAGAGGTTTCTGCCACGAAGAGGCGGGAACGTCACGTTCGCCCACACGTATCGTGGCTCGAGATAGTCACACATCGCAAGGCTCAGACTGAACGAGGCTATGCAAATAGCTTGAGGGTTGTCGTCAACACCGTACAGATTGTCGGTGACGAGGCCCTTCAGAGTGTTGAAATCGGGCCGAGTCGCTTCAGGGTGGGCCTGACGCCAGTGGCTGACCAGGCGCCGGTATGCCTCAACAAGGAAGATGCCTGACCCACACGCAGGATCGAGGATGCGAACGTTGGTGTTCGTTCCTTCCCAGGGGAGAACTTCATCCAAAACGAATTCGACGAGACGCTGCGGCGTGTAGTAGGTTCCGGCTTTGCCCTTCTTTGTGCGACCATCTATTCCAGGTGTCTCATGTTCCCTCTTCTCATCCTTTTCGTAATGGAAGAACTCCTCGTACATGTTGCTGATGAACTCGATGGGAATTGCATCGAAGGAATAATAAGGCCAGAATGAGAGCTGTCTGCTGTGAATATTGATCTTTCCGCGCAGAAACCGGGCCAAGAGAGCAAGCTGCGGTTCCCGCACTGTGTCTCTTTCCTTTCCGGTGACCGGGAAGATGTCACCGTTGAACTTGCTCTCCAAAGTCTCAAAGAGGGAATACGTGGCCTTCTTGTCACTAAGTTCAAGTTTCGCCCTTTTTGAGGGGTAGTTTGCGGAAAAAGAAAAGTCGGCCTCCATGCCGAAAATTAGGACAACAGGGATGCGTTCGAAAAATCCCAAGGTCCCAATTGCAGGGAGGCCGAACATGGAATGTACCTCATCGTTCACGGCGTTGCTATGGGAATTGCGCAGCGTTTTTACGCAACCGAGCTTCCAGATTTTCTTATCCCTG
>VGYL01000737.1 GCA_016872975.1 Planctomycetota bacterium | reverse complement strand
GGACGCCGAGACGGTCCGCACCGAGTTGCCGCTCGATTGGACCGCCTCCGACAGTGGCGACGTGAAATCCGAGGCGGACCTGAGCCACGTCTATTCGATGGTGCCGCGTCTGCGCGTCCTGGGGGTCAGCGGCGCCAACGGATCGTTCACGCGCGACGGTTCCGAGGACACGGCGCGTTTGCGGCCGGGCGATATCATCCTGGCCGCCGCTGGGGTGGAGAGCCCGACGTACAAGGAGTTGCGGGATATCACCGCCGAGCACGAGGGCGAGCTTCTGCCGATCCAGGTGCTGCGGACCGACGCCAATGGCGTGGAGCGGGCGCTGACGGTTACGGTCACGCCGCGGCGCGAGCCCGGCTCGGGCCGGGTCGTCATCGGTTTCATCCCCGCGCTCGACGCCCGGCACGCCGTGGTGGCCAAGACTCTGACGCTGCCCGGCGAAGCCGCTGCCGTGGAGATCCCGCGCGGGGCCCGGATTGTCAGCGTCAATCAGAAACCGGTCGCCAGTTTCCATGATGTCGTCGCGGAAGTGCGACGCTGGCAAGGGCAGCCGGTAACGCTGCAGTATCGGCTCGACGATCGGGTTGAGGGCGGGGTGACGCTGCCCGCGACCCTGACCGCCGGACCCGTGCACGTCAGTTCGGTCCTGGCGGAGGTCGTACCCTTCAAACCTCTGGATCGGCTGTATCAAGCCACCAGCCCGGCTCATGCCCTCGGCATGGGTTATCGCCGAACCTGGACGTTCATCGGCCAGACGTATATCACGTTGCGGCGTCTGATCGGCGGCCTGATCAGTCCGGAGCATCTGATGGGGCCCGTGGGCATCATCACGGTCAGCTACCAGATCGTGGCCCAGCAGCCGCTGGTGAACTACATCTACTTCCTCGGCTTGATCAGTGCCACGATCGCGGTCATCAACTTCCTGCCGGTGCCGCCGTTCGACGGCGGGTTGATCGTGCTGATGCTGGTGGAGAAGGTCAAAGGCTCCGCGCTGAGCGAGCGCACGCAAGGCATCCTGGCCTACGCGGGTTGGGCGCTCGTGCTGCTGCTGCTGATCTACGTGACGTATAACGACATCTACCGGATCGGCCGCAGTTTCTTCAGTTGAGCCGCGACATACAGGTTTGTGAGGTCCTCATGCCATCGAGCCCAGAGGGGTGGAGCAGTGAGCAGTACCATGGCGGTCTGTCCGGTGTTTTGGCGGCGGCCGACGGGGAGGTCTATCAGCTCCTGACGAAGGAATACGACCGCCAGCAGAACACGCTGCAACTGATCGCGGCGGAAAACCAGTGCTCGCGGGCGGTCCTGGCCGCCTTGGGGTCCGTCGTGCAGAACAAGACGACGGAGGGCTTCGCGGGCGCCCGTTTCCACGGCGGCTGCGCGGTCGTGGACTGCCTGGAAACCCTGGCGATCGGCCGCGCCAAGGAGGTCTTCCAAGCCCGATACGCCAACGTCCAGCCGCACTCCGGCACCGGCGCCAATCAGATCGTGATCACGGCGCTCCTGGAAAAGGGCGACCGCATCCTCAGCCAGGCCATGGACCAGGGCGGCCACGTCTCGCATGGGGCGCCCGTTTCCTTCGCGGGCAAGTTCTTCGAGATCGAGCCTTACTGCGTCCGCCCGGACACCTTTCTGCTGGACTACGACGCCATCCGGGAGCAGGCGCTGCGTTTTCGTCCCAAGCTGCTCATCTGCGGGGCCAGCGCCTACTCGCGTACGATCGACTTCGCCCGGTTCCGGGCCATTGCCGACGAGGTCGGCGCCTATCTCATGGCCGACATCTCCCACATCGCCGGCCTGGTCGCCGCCGGGGCGCATCCGTCGCCGGTGGATCACGCGCACTTCACGACCACCAGCACCTACAAGCCCGGCGGACCCCGCGGCGGCCTGATCCTGATGGGACGGGATTTCGAAACTCCGTTTCGCAAAGCCGAGGACAGAGGACAGAAGACGGAGGACCGAGGACAGAGGACAGAAGACGGATCGCCGTCTTCCGTCGTCCGTCGTCCGTCCTCCGCGACGCCGCTCTGGGAGCGCATCGAGAAGAACACCTTCCCCGGCTTCCAGGGCACTCCCTGCCTGAACAACATTGCCGCCAAGGCGGTGTTCTTCAAGGAGATGCTGTCGGCCCAGTACCGCACCTGGCAGTTCGGAATCGTCGAGAACGCCAAGGTGCTGACGGAGGAATTCGTGCGGATGGGCTACGATGTCCTGACCGGCGGCACCGATAACCACATGTTCCTGGCCAACGTGGCGAACCTCCGCGCCGGCCTGACCGGGTACATCGTCCAGCACTGCCTGGAGGATTGCGCGATCATCGTGAACATGAACCGGCTGCCCTACGACCGGCACAACGCCCGCATCACCAGCGGCATGCGGCTGGGAACGCCCATCGTCACGAGAAACGGCATGGGCCGCCCGGAGATGCAGACCACCGCCCGCCTGGTCGACAGCGTCCTGCGACGCGTCGAAATCCAGGGCGACAGGCAATACTGCCTCGACCCGGCTTTCCAGAACGAAGTGAAACAACAGGTCCACGAGTTCTGCACCCGGTTCCCCATGCAGTGATCCCACGATCGCGGAGCGGCGCGCGGGACGCACCCTGCTGAGTTTCGACGAACAAGGTCGGCAATGTGTAGGGTGGGGCTTGCCCCACCGCTTTCCTTGGGTCCGGCTTCCTGGTGGGGCAAGCCCCACCCTACAACCATGCGTTGCCTGGCGCGAGGCACATTATGGAGGCGGCTGCGCCGCAAGACCTCTGGACCCGCGTAAACGCGGAACTCCAAACGTTTCTCATCCACCGGTTCAGACTGGACGCAGCGGTCTTTGCTTCTGCGGGTGAACACGCATTTGTCCGGCGACGACCCGGGACTACTTGCGATAGAAGTTGTAGATGTGCTGGCAAGTCGAGCATTTGAACGACGTTGCGTTCAGGGGCGGGAAGAGGTAAAGCCGGAACCGCTTCAGCGCCTGAACCCGATCCAAGGGCACCGGGACGAGGTCGGGGGTGTCGTTCCAGCCCAGAACGAAGACGCCCCCTGGCGCCAGGATGGCGTGTACGGCGCCGAACGCGTTTTCGATCGCTTCGTGCTCGTTCAGACCCCAGCCGAAGACCCCGTTCATCAGCATGAAATCGAAGTACCCTTCACGGAAATGGCGGCACAGGTTCGCGGCGTCATCGACGATGTGGTTGCGGGCTCCGAACGGCGCCTTGGCCGCATCCCAGTCGATGGTCCAGAGCTCCCGGCCGGTGAAGAACTCGTTGTAGAAGGCCTCGTAGGGCTCCCGACCGATTTCGAGCACCCGCTGCGGCGCGAATCTCGACAGGATGAAAGGGTTCACGATCTGCTCCAGGACCCTCCGGTCCTGATACTTGTACCTCCGATGGGCTACGTGCCGCCTGACGACCTTGGCGATGGTCGTTCGCACCGGAACCCCCGCCATCGCCAAGCTCCGAAGACTCCGCTTGACGCTGCCACCCAAACATGATTTGTGGGTACAAGAACTCAAGCGGAATCGGTATCAACCCTCTTTGATTTCGTCGAACAGCAGGGCGCGGCCCTGGCGGACACACTCGACGGCGTAGAGATACAGCGCCGTGGACCACGTCTGCCAGTCGTTGCCCTTGGGCAAGCCGTCCTGGGCCTGGTGCCACTCGTTGAAGCCGAACCCGAGCGTCGGGTTCTTGGCTTGGCGAACCAGCTCGGTCAGCGCGAGCAGTTTCCTCTCGGCCAGATCCAGCCTTCCCGCCGCGAACAGGGCCGCGATGTAGAAACCGCAGATGAACGGCCAAACCCCCCCGTTGGCGTAGCACCCCGGCGGATTCAGTCGCTCGATCCGCGGCCGGTAATCCCAATCGCCATGCCGTTGGAACGGAAACAGGCACGGCGGCAGCTCCCCCACCAGATCGCCCTCGTCCCGCAGACGCCCGCACTCGGTCTCGATCCACAGGATCATCTCCGAAGCCAGATTCTGCGAGGCCAGGCCCGAC
>VGYL01000736.1 GCA_016872975.1 Planctomycetota bacterium | reverse complement strand
CGCGGCATCTTGCTGGCCCCCTATGAGCCGACCACCGAGCGGGCGCTGATGATCGCCGCTAAGGCCGCGCGCAAGTACCGCAACGCCCTGCGCGAACTGGCCAGATGACGGATGGCCCGAAAGGTCCGAGAGCCCGTGTGGGTGGACCGAGTCGTGGTAGATGCGGTGCACCTGGACATGGTGAGGGCGCACGGCGGCCTTCCGGGCACTCGCGATGAGAATGCCCCCGAGTCCGCTCTCGCTCGGCCTCGCCGGCGCTACGCCTACACCCGGAAACTGGACGTAGCGGCCCTTGCGGCATCCTATGGGCACGGGTTGGCGCGAAACCATCCCTATAGAGATGGCAACAAGCGAACCGCGTTCCTGGTGATGGTGGTGTTCCTGGAGCTGAACGGGCGGGAACTGGAAGCGACCGAGGCCGAGGTCGTGACGATGATGCTCAAGCTCTCGGCCGGGGAGCTGTCCGAAGCGGCGCTCGCCAAGTGGTTGGGCGAGCATCTGCGCTCGTGATTCTGGCCCGGCAGAGTGAGACGGCAATCCGGATTCCAATGGCGCGCGCGATGCGATCGAGCAGGGGAAGGCTCGGGATCCCGCCGCGGCATCCCTCGATCCGGGCGATGACAGACTGGGTCGTGCGGGCTCTCTCCGCGACCTGAGTTTGGGTCAGCCCGGCATGCTCGCGCGCGGCGGCGTCGGTGGTGTCTTCCTCCTCCATTGCTGTCATAGCACGAAGGCGATACCAGGGAGCGTCATCAGATGACGCCCCCTTCCTCTAGAATGGGCTCGGGGATGTGGAGGATCCTGATGGACCAATCAGACAGATTCCGCGGCTGCCTTCTCGGCCTGGCCGTGGGCGACGCGGTCGGCATGGTCGTGCAGTTCCACCCGCGTGGGACGTTTGAGCCGGTGACGGACATGATCGGGGGCGGGGTGTTCAAACACCCGCCGGGCGCATGGACCGATGACACCTCCATGGCCCTGTGCCTGGCCACGAGCCTCATCGAGAGCAAGGGATTCGACGCGCGGGACCAGATGGATCGCTACTGCCGCTGGGTCAGGGATGGATACCTGAGCAGCACCGGCTACTGCTTCGATCTCGGAGGGACGGTCAACGCGGCGGTGCACCGCTACCTTGAGACCGGAGATCCCTACGCGGGGTCCACCGACCCGATGAGCGCGGGGAACGGGTGCATCATGCGGCTCGCTCCAATTCCGATGTTCTACTTCCCGGACATCGAGGCGGTCGAGCGATACGCCGCGGAGAGTTCGCGCACGACCCACGGGACGGAGGAGTGCGTGGACGCCTGCCGGCTCTTCGGCAGGATCATCTGCCGGGCGCTGGAAGGTCGCGGGAAGGATGAGATCCTGCTCGCCGATGCGGACTCGTTCGTCGGGGGGCCGAAGATCGCGGCGATCGCGCGGGGGGAGTACCTGTCGAAGGGGGAGGATCAGATCCGCGGATCGGGCTACGTGGTGGAATCATTGGAGGCGGCCCTCTGGTGCTTCCATCGGACCGGGACGTTCCGCGAGGCGATCCTGACGGCGGTCAACCTGGGCGATGACGCCGACACGACCGCCGCCGTCTGCGGCCAGGTCGCGGGGGCGTTCTACGGGGAGTCGGGGACTCCGGCGGGGTGGCTGGAGAAGCTGGTGATGATGGAGGAGATTGGGGGGATGGGGGAGAGGCTGGGGCGGAAGGACGGCGCGAGCTCACGGGCCTCGGGTGCCTAGCGGCGAACCTCAGCCCTGAGAGTCGTGTCTGCCTCGGACATCGAATGATGCTTCCAACGCAGATCCTCCACGGCTATACTGGACGCGTTTTCAAGACAGCGTTTCCTTGAGACGCGACGGAGGTCCTGTCAATAGGTGTGTAAACGGGAATCAGGCAGCGGCCCTCCGGTTGACGTGATGAACTCGAACTCCGTCCTCGTACTTGGCACCCTCAGCGACTTCCCCGAGCAAGTGCGCCGCGTTGAGACGTCGGAACCGGCTCTCCGCAATCATCAAGACCTTCCAGATCAGGGCGGTGGCGCTTGCCACCTTCTTGTACCGCTTCCCAGCCGCCGTGCGCAGCCGCACCGACGCGAACGGCGACTCGACCACGTTCGACGTCCGCAGATGTCGCCAGTGCTCCTGGGGGAACCGGTAGAACGTGACCATCCGCTCCCAGTCTCGCAGGAGCGCCGCCGCCGCCTTCGGATACCCGCCCTGGTAGCGACGGACGAAGCGGTCACGCAGCTTCTCGCATTCCGCTTGCGTCTCCGCTGCGGGGATCTGCCGCAGAAGCTCCTGGGCCTGCGGGCGCAGCTTCTTCGGCAGCTCCTCGAGCACGTTCAGGATCTTGTGGTTCCAGCACCGGCCGGCCTCCGCCTCGGGAAACACCGCGGCCAAGGCCGACCAGATCCCGAGATGGCCGTCCCCGATCACCAGGCGCGGCGCGTTCATCCCCCGCTCCCGCAGCGCGCGCAACAACCCCGCCCACGACTCCGTCGACTCCCGGTATCCGCTCTCGATCGCCACCACGACCTTCCGCCCGTCCCGCAGGCCGGCGATCGCCACCAGCAGGCAGGCCTTCTCCTTCTCCAGGCCCGCCTTCACATAGATCCCGTCCACCCAGAGGTAGACCACATCCGGGTTCACCGGCCGCGTCCGCCATTCCTCGAACTCCGCTTGCCACTTGCCCCGCAGTCGCTCGATCGAGCTCGCCGAAAGGGGCGCGGCATCGCCGAGCAAACCCCGCAACGCCAGCTCGAAGTCCCCCTGGGACAGACCATGCAGATACAGCTCCGGCAGAAGCCCGCCGATCTCCTCCGTCCGGCGCGCGAACAGCGGCAGGATCCGACTCTCGAAGCGCTCTTCCAATCCTCGAACCCGCGGACGCCGAACCGTCACCGTCCCGCAGGTCAGCGACAACCGGCGCGGCTTCCCGTGCCCGTTGCGGTACCCAACCTCTCCGTCCACCGGAGAACGCCGAGCGCTCTTCACTCGTCCCAGCAAGCTCGTCACCTCTTCATCCAGCACCCGCTGGATCACGAGCTGTATCTGCTCCCGGGCAAACGACTCCAGTGTCTCCCAGGTCACGCTTGCGGCCGGGGCTTCCGGCGTGGTCTTCTTCTTCACGGCAGTGTCTCCTTCCGTATGGGCACGGTGCCCATGGGGCCTCTTCTGGACCCCGGAAGGTTACGCTGCCTTCATCCTTTTTCCACACCTGGTGAGGGTACCTCACGCGACGGTTCGACACCGAGTGTGCTGTAGGTGGTGATCAGGAGGATCCGATACACACCGCAGGGTCGTCGAAGACAGCTACGAGTGTTCTCCGGGCATCAAGCAGTCAAGACGGTGTCTCCTGATCAGACCGTGAAGAAGAGGGCGTTCGAATGCAGCGTATTGTGCGAGAGGCAAAGAACATGGGATTTCGCCCGGAACTGCTAGATGGTGTGATGGACCTCCTTGCCAGCGCCAAAGAGCGCGCGAAGGCGCTCAAGACCGAGGCGGACACTGCCGCCCACATTGAGAAGGTCTGGGAGGGGCTGCACTCCTTCATGGTCAAGGACTGGCCACTCCACATCTTGGATCTCTTGGACCGCGAACTGGCACTGCTCAAAGCAGTCCGCGCCGAGGGGCACCCGGCACTACAAGCCATCGAAGGAGTGTATCGCGACGCGAAGGAGCAGGCCGACGTCCTCAAACGGCGCTACCCCACCTATCTGGAGGAAGCGTGTCGATCTGCCGGCTTGGCCTTGGACCCCGAAGGGCGGCACCCGACCTATAGCCTGGAGCAGCGGTTCTTCCAACTGAAGGTGGATGAACAGAACTGGGTCGCCAGACTCTCAGACCACGAAGGCCGGCTTGTCGGCCTGCCCGCCGACGTGGGCGCTGTCGCCGAGGTCATCCTAAGGGAGCGGAACCGGATATTCGGTCGGTCGTTCAACGGCTCCAAGTTCCTCAAGCTTCTGCGATCCCAATACCTAGCCGTTGCGAAGAGGGACAAGCAGCCTGACGGAGCAAGCAT
>VGYL01000735.1 GCA_016872975.1 Planctomycetota bacterium | reverse complement strand
AGGTTTTCTTGAGCTTTTGTAGCGTTGTAGTACTACGAGCCCGGCCTCGTCATCATCGACGTCAACGGCGGCGATTTCTGCCTCGATCCGCGCGAGGTCCGGCACGTCACCTTTCCCGCCGACGGGGCCGAGCGGCATTTCGCCGATACGAGAGAAACCGTCGAAGTCCGCGTGCAGTTGACCGAGCCCGCGCGCGGGCAGACCCTGACCGTCAGCTTCCTGGGTCGCGGCATCACCTGGACGCCCAGCTACCTGGTGGACATCAGCACCGAGGCCAGGGCGCGCCTGTCGGCCAAGGCCCTGATCATCAACGAGACGTACACCCTCCGCACCATCAGCACGCAGTTGGTCACCGGCTTTCCGCACGTGAAGTTCGCGGACATCTTCAGCCCGATCGGCATGCGGCAGAGTCTGGACGAGTTCCTCCAGGCCCTGGCGATGCGCGAGCCGCGGCGGATGGAGGTCAGCCACAGGGTTTTGGCGATGGCCCCGGAGGCCACGTTCGCCCGCGAGGCGATGGATGTCGCCCCCGCCTACGGTGTCGCCGAAGAGGGCTTGATCGCCGAGGACCTGTTCCTCTATCCCGCGGGCCGGATCAGCCTTGAGCCGGACCAGGTCGCGTACGTCCCCTTGTTCACGGAGGCGGTGCCCTACGAGCACCTGTACAAGTGGAACATCCCCAGCACGACGGACGAAACCGGCCGGTCTATGCCCCCGCCCCCGCCGGACGGCCGGGACCGCGAGCAGGAAATCTGGCACAGCCTGCGCCTGGAGAACACGACCCGCGTCCCCTGGGCCGCCGCCCCGGCCCAGACCGTCCAGGACGGCATGATCCTCGGCCAGGACACGCTCGAGCACACCCCGCCCGGCGCTGAGACGACCCTGCGCATCACCCGGGCCCTCGACGTGCGGGCCGAGCAGCAGGAGCGGGAGATCGAAAGGACCCGTGGCGCCCGCCAGATCGGCCGCATGCAGTACGATCTCGTCACCATCCGGGGCGAGCTGTCCGTCACGAGCTTCCGGCAGGAGGCCATTACCTTGGAGATCACGAAAACCCTCACCGGCGAGGTCCAGTCCACCAACCCCGAGGCCAAGGTGGAGAAGCTCGCCACCGGCCTGCAACACCTGAACCCGCTCGCCCGCCAGGAGGTGACCTACGTCTACCGGATCTACGTCCATTCGTGACCGAGACGGTTGCGGTGACCCGGCTCGTTTCGGTGGCGTGGAACGTCCGCCCTTCGGGACAGTCACCCATCCGGGCATTGACGCCGGCGCCTCCGGGCGGTAGAGTCGGTGCATGCCAAGATTAGCCCGAGCCATCGCCGTGGGCCGGCCGAAAAAGGAGCGAACGGAAGAGAGAGCCGGAAAGAAAGACAGAACTTAGTGACTGTCCTGGGTATTCCGAGGAACATGGGAGGCGATCGTATGCCCGAGGTGGATGGGATCTATTGGGCAGATGCCGTGAGTGATGGGGAACCGTACGGGGGGTGGTTCATCGGTGCGTTCATCGCCGAGGCAGCGCGCCGATCGACAGCGGTCGAAGTGAAGTTCAGCAGGCACGAGGAACCGTACCAAGAAGAGGGCGCAACGGCCAACCGTACCGCCACAAGTCTGTCCATCAACATCTCGGGGGCATGCGAATACCGTTTTCGAAAACAAGCGCAAGGTGAATGGATAACCGTTCCCTTGACCAGGCGTGGTCAGTACGTCATCTGGCCACCGGGCGTCTTGCATAGTCTGCGCGTATCCGAGTGTTGCGAAATGGTGGTGATACGCTGGCCCTCGGCAGGGCGTTCCGACAAGATTCCCGGACCGGACCCGTGGTGAAGGTTCAGGGGGGCAACGCGGTCAGGCCTCGAATTACGGATTATTCGGGTTTCGCCCCATTCCGGAGTTCTTCACCACGGAGAGCACGCTCAAGCAGGGCTTGGGCGTGGCACCCAGAGCCGACCCCCAAGGGTTTGCGCCTCGCAATGACATGCGCGCCACTCGGCCGCAGGCCATCCGTGCGAACCGAAACGAAGTAATGGGAATTGGAGGGAAGTAGAGTATCCTTTTTCGTAGTCCTTCCCCGGACGGGTTTTCGGCGAATTGCCCATCGGATTCGGTTCGGAACCGGTCGGGGAGCTTGGTACCATCTTCGTAGCGGACGAAGCAAAGTCGGGTATCGACGATATTGACAGAAGGAGGCCCATACGGTAAGCTGTCCGGCCATGAAAAGACTGCGTATCTCCGGGTTGGTGTCACTGGCGAAGCGGGTCCGCCAGGAGCTGGCGGGGCCGGTGTCGCCCGCGCGGCTGGCCGGGTTGCGCCGGGAAGTCGAGAACGCCCTGGCGGCCATCGAGGGGGTCTTGAAGGAAAACCGCGTCGGAGTCCGGAACCTGCCTTCGCCTTCGCGGAAGGCCTTGCAGTTCCTCCAGGGGCTGGACTGGGGCGCCGTCGCCACGGACGCGTCGGCCGGCGGTGACGGCCTGCCGCCGGAGAGCGTGTCGTTCCGGGGCCTGCCGCGGCATTTCGACGGCCTGCTGGATCGGCTGGCTCAGGCGGCCCAGCCGTCTCTGTCGTGGCCGTCGCGGCCCCTCGGGGGGGAAGGCGGCTCGCTGCCGGACCGCGGACAGGATGTCCGCGACACAGAAATGCCCGCAACGCGCGGGCGGGACGCCCGCGACACGCAGGAAAGGCTCGGGCCGCTGGAAGAGGTCTATGAGACAATCGTGTCGGACAGTGCGAGGATGGAGCAGGAGATCCAGGTGCAGGACATCCGGCCGGAACAGCTTACCCGGCAGGCGCGGGAGATCCGCGGGTGGCTGGCCTATTTCGCGCAGCGGGAGAATTTCGAGCGGTATTGTGCCGCCGTGCGGCGCGCGGAGCCGGTGTTCCGCACGATCTGCACCTGGCCGGCGAGCCAGGGAATGCCGGTCCGGGTGCGTTTCCGGCCGCTGCACGCGCTGTACCGCGTCCGCGGCTATCCCGACCGGCTCCAAGTGGACCTGCCCACCCCCATGATCTGCTTCGATCGAGAGACCCTGCGGTCGGTGGCCCAGGCGGCCTTTCGCCAGGAAGGCAGCCGAAAGGCCATGCATGAGGCCGCCGGCGGCGAGGCCTATCGCCGGATCGACGCCGCGATCGAGCTGCTCGCGGGCGTCGTGGCCCAGATGCGCGGCCTGCACCACGACCTGGCCGCCTCCTTCGACCGGGTCAACGCGGCGTACTTCGACGAGCGTCTGAGCTGGCCCCGGCTGGTCTGGAGCCACAGCTTCGCGGCGCGCAAGTTCGGCCACTACGACCATGCCCACGACACCGTGATGGTCAACGCGGTGCTGGACCGCGATACGGTTCCGGCATTGGTGGTTGACTTCATCGTCTATCACGAGTTGCTGCACCGGGAGCTGGGCATCACCTGGAAGAACAACCGCATTGCCGCGCACACGCCGAAACTGGCGGCGCGGGAGCGGCAGTTCGAGCACTACGATCAGGCCAAGGCGGTCCTGAGGAAGCTCGCCTCCGAACGGTAGGGAGAGCTATCATTTATGATTTATGATTTATGATTTACTACTTGCTATTTGCGCTCCCCATGACGGTACCGACCGGCGTGAGCCACATTCTGGAATTGCAGATAGTACATAGTATACTTGGACCTTGAATCTGGAGAGTGCAGGTGACGGCATCCGAAGAGCTGCGCGCGAAGCTGCAGGAGTGCCTGGGCGGGCCGTGGCCGCCGGCCGGTGAGCTGCGGCCGGTGGTGCGGGAGACGATCCGCAAGGAGGGATACCGCCTCGAGTCGGTGACGTACGAAGTCGAGCCGGGCGAGCGGGTACCGGCACTGCTGCTGGTGCCCGCGGGGGTCGATGCCGGCCGTCCGGCGCCGGCCGTGGCGGTCTGGCACCAGCACAACAGCGAGTGGCACCTAGTACCACAACGCTACGATTTGTCCCTCGGTTTGACATAAGCTACGCTAGAACAGGAGGTTATGAAAATGTCACCCCGTAGCCTTATTGGCGTTAAGGCGCCGAAG
>VGYL01000734.1 GCA_016872975.1 Planctomycetota bacterium | reverse complement strand
CTCGAGTCGTCCCAAGCCCAGGGCAATGCGCAGACCGTTAGGCAGCTCGATGGCATCGCCGGCGGCGTATCCCCGCCCGAGGTTCACCGTACTGATGATGTTTCCGCTTTCATCCTTTACCTCGAGCTGCAAGTCTCCGTTTCCCACCGACCCGGTGCCCGCCGCCGTGAAGGTGAACACGTGATTCTGCGTGCCGCTGTACAGGCCCGAGACGGACACCGCCGGGGCCCCGGCGGCCGTGAAATGGGTCGCGGTCGGCTCCGGCAGGACCATGGGGAGGAAGTCGAACGTGTATCCCGGAGCGGCGGCGAGGTACAACTGGGCGGAGTGGAGGGAGGCGTTCAGACCCGCCAGTGCGTCGATCTTGGCGGCCACCGAGGCGGGGGTATCCGGCGCCGGCCCGGAGACATGGACCTCGATCGCGTGCCGCTGGATCTCGCCCGTGGCCGTATTCGTCACGCGGAGGTAGAAGGTGCCGTCCGTGACGCCGGTCCCCAAAGCCGTCAAATCCGTCGCTCCGATGGTCCCGCCGGCCAGCTCCCGGAAGGGTCCGTCCCGGCCCAAGCCTTGGACGTGCACTCGGTTCACCCCCTCCATGATGGCGCGCGCCAGAGTATCCAGCTCGGCGCGCAAGTCCCCGAGCAACTCGTTTTTCAACGTGAGCAGGCCGCCGAGGCGCCCCCCTTCCACCTGCAGCGCGCTGCCCTGGGCGCCCCGCGCCGACACGGCCAACGTCTCGCCCGCGAGCAGATGGACCTCGAGAGGCAGAACGATCGATCCGGTAACCACCGGAATCCCCGCGATCGAGACATCGACCATGCCGTTTTCCCGCGGCTGCGTCTCGAGCCCGGTCAGCTTGGCCAGTTCCGTAATCAGGCGGTCCCGCTGATCGCAGAGATTGTTGGCGCCGGGCGCACCGTAGCCAATGACGAGATTCTGGATCTGGCCGTTGAGCGCGCCAATCTGCGTGATGCGCAGGTTGATCGCATCGACTACGCTCTGCGCCTCCGACACCATCTGATCTTCCAGGTTCTGGAGCGAGGAGCCCAGCCGTCGAAACTCGCCGGCCAGGGCTTGGGCCGCACTGAGGACGTCATTGCGCAGCACCCGGTCCAGCGGATTGGCGGCCAGTCGCCGCAGGGAATCGAAGAACTTGTCGATCGTCGCATTCAGACCGCCGCTTTCGGCGAATTCCCCGAAGGCCGTTTCCACGGTGCTCAAGAGAGATCCTTCCGTGGAGACCTGGCCATAGGAAGACTCCTGCCGCAGGATCTCGCTCTCGAGCAGCATGTCGATCATACGTGTGACCCCCGCCACGTTGACGCCCCCTCCGACCTGCCCGACCGTGGAGGGGGCCAGCTCGATGCGCTGGCGGTGGTATCCTTCCGTCGCCGCGTTCACGACGTTGTTGCCGATGACGTCCAACGCGGCCCGCGCCGCATTCAGACCGCTCAATCCCAGGGAGATACTTTGCATTGATTATCGACCATTGATTGTTGATTATTGAAGAGGAGGCCGGACTAGCCTATACAGTTATCAATTATCCATCATCAATCATCCTGTCATAGTTCCATGCTCATCAACGCGGCCCCGGGTGGGCGTTTCTCGGTTCCGGTCGGACTGTAGGTGGCCCCGCCGCGGTCGCCGGACCCGAGAAAGATGCGCAGGAGCGAGCGATTGAGCCGGCTGCAATCCCGCAGGAGCAGCACCGTCAGGGTGTACTCCTGCTTCAGTTGCGCGGCCAGAGACCGCAGGCGCGCCTGTCGCTCTGCCAGGGCGGCCCGGGTCGGCCCGGTCAGCTCGCCCTGGAGCCGGGAGAGCGTCAACTGGCCCTCGGGGCACCCCAGATCCGCCGCCAGCTCCCGGCGCAATTGCTGGCGTTGCTGTTCCTGCACCCGGCGTGTCTCGGCTTCACGACGGATCTCGCCCAAGAGGGTCTCCAACTCGTCATCGGCTCTCTGGATCAGCAGGGTCCTGAGAGTGTCCAGCCGCCGCAGCGCGCCAGCCAGGTGCCGGATATCCTCATCCAGCACCTCCAGCAGGCGCGCCGTTCGGGCTTCCATCCGGGGTGATGCCATCTCACAACTCCTCGTCCATGAGTCCGGCCAGGCTCGACAGATCCCCCATCTGCTGCAGATGCCGGTAGATATCCTTCCACAGCCCCAGACCGCCCTTGTCGGCGACCTCCCGGGCCAGGTGCAGCCAGAACAGCCCCTGCACCTGCTGCGAGGTTCCGTCTTCCTCGAGATCCCAGTGGCCCAGCGAGGCCTGCACCTGGTCGAACAGCTTGGTCAGCAGGACGGATTCGAAGTCCTTGGCGACCGCTTCACATTTATGATTTATGATGTTTGACTTATGATTTGGGCCTGCGCCGGCGGCGACCTGCCCGTGACTTGTCGCACGTGACTGCCCGCCCCAGGCCCGGAGGGCCGCTGCGCGGCCGGGCTGCGCGTCAGGGCTCGTGACTGGTCTCTCGTCGCTCCCCGCCGCAGGCCCGGAGGGCCGCTGCGCGGCCGGGCTGCACGTCGGGGCTCGTCGCTCGGGCGACGGGGGCCGGACGACGGGCGACGAATGGGTTCCGGGCCACGGGGCGCCGGAAGCTGGAAATGGTAAATCATAAATCATAAATCATAAATCCTACATAACGATCAGCTTCGCTTGCAGGGCCCCGGCCTTCTTGAGGGCGTTGAAAATCGCGATCAGGTCCCGCGGCGAGGCCCCAATCGCATTGAGCGCCTTGGCCAGCTCGGATACCGTCACCGCCCTCGCGACCGGGATCAAGTACGCACTTTGCTCCTCCACGTCCAGCGAGGTCTCGGGAATCACCTCGGTCGTACCGGCATTGGAGAAGGGCGCCATCGGCTGGGAAACCTGGGCACTCTCTTTGACCTTGACGACCAGGCTGCCCTGGGAGATCGCCACCGCCGAGATGCCGACATTCTCTCCGACGACGATGGTCCCCGTCCGCTCGTTGATGACCACGGTGGCGGACATATCGACCACCACCTCTTTCTTGGTGACCTCATCGAGAAAGGCCACGAGATCCGGTGGGGTGACGGAGTCCGGCACCAGGATCCGGACCGCCCCCGCGTCGAGCACGAGGGCACTGCCCGGATGCGACAGGTTGACCGCGTCGCTGATCCGCCGGGCCGTGGTGAAATCGTTGTTCCGCAAGTGGAGCGTGAAATAGCGCTGACCCGCCACCTGCTCGATGAACGTGGCCAGTTCCGCCCTTTCGACGATCGCCCCGTTGGGAATGCGGCCGACCGTCTGGTGGTTCTTGGAGAAGGACGCCTGCGTGCCCGAGACGGACCAGCCCCCGAGGGAAATGCCGCCCTGCGCCACCGCGTACACCTGGCCGTCAAGACCCTTCATAGGGGTCGGCAACAGCATGGCGCCCTGCAGGCTGGAGGCATCGCCCAGCGTGGAGACATCGACGTCCATGCGGGCCCCCTCCCGGTCAAAGGGGCCCAGTTCCCCCATGACCATGACCACCGCCACGTTCTTGCCGGTCACGTCCGCCGGGGACAGGACCAGCCCCAGGTCGCGCAGCACGTTCGTGAGCATTTGCCGCGACAGGAGGGTCGTATCGCCCGTGCCGGCCAAGCCGGTCACCAGCCCGATCCCGGTGAGCGGGTTGCTGCGCACGCCCTGGAGGTCCACGATATCCTTGATGCGCTCGCCCCGGACCGCGCCGGTCGCCCCCAGCAGAAGCAACAGCAGAAGGACGGAAATCCGAAATCCGAAACCCGAAATTCGAAACAAATTCGAATCTTCCAAACCAGAGAAAATTCGAAAGGGGCTCTCGTCCGGCGTCAGCGTTTTGGTCATTCGAATTTCGGTCATTGGAATTGGTTTCGAATTGATCTCTCCGCGTGCGCGGTGTCGAGTTTTCTTTCTTGGCATCACCACGGCCAGATCACATTGGCGATCTGCCCGAACCAGCCGGGCTTCGTGTACGGCGCGGAGATGCCGCCGGTCTTCGTCACGATCCGGAAGTTGGCGACCTGCTGACTCT
>VGYL01000733.1 GCA_016872975.1 Planctomycetota bacterium | reverse complement strand
CAGCGCTGGGACATTCCCACCACCGTCCGGGTCACGCTCGCCCCGCGTGAGAAGACGCTGAATGACGAGTACGTCCCGGCGGTGCTGAACTTCTGCTTCAGCCAGAACACCCAGGGCCGTTACCGGGTCATCCTGGAGGATTACGACCGGACCAAGACCGCGGGCGTGCGCGTCTACGCGACGTCGGGCGCCCGGGACGCGTACGCCAAGCGGGAGGCGCAGATGATCCTGTACATTCGCGATGAGGACCGCCACGTCGCCGAGCCGGTGATCACCCGCGACGTCGAGTTCAACTTCCCGCAGGACTACGTGCGGACCGACGAGATCCGGGCGAACCAGCTCCCGCCCACCATTCGCTTCCGGCTGGAGCCGATCGCGGAGAAGAGCGCCGAAACCACGCCTTGACGCCCCTCGCCGCGCCGCATTTCCCCCCGTCCGGGCTGGCGGGCCGGATGCCGCCCCGGGCCCGAGGACGGCTTTCCGGGAGGAGCCGCCGTCAGATTCGCCTCCCACGAAGCTGGCCCACCGGACCGCCAAGGCAACCACGACAACACAGATGCCCGGCACGCAGCGCTAAGTACCGCGTTTCACAAGTGCCGCGACGATGGGTGAGGTTGCTTCGTCGCCCTCGGCGCGAAGCGCCGCTGCGCGTCGGGCCTCGCAATGACGTGATTGCCGCGCTCGGCGAGCCTCGTTCGCAATGACATGGGGCGCCCCAGTATGTCATTGCGAGGAGCCCGGCGACGAAGCAACCTCCTCCTTGTAGTCTCAGGACTTGCGAAATGTGGTACGAGAAGGGGGAGAAAAGAAGGGAGGAAACGGACGGAAGCCGGGACACCTGCCTGGGCACGAATGCCGACGCAGAGCCGCGAGAGCGCGGAGTGGAGGACCCCGGGACACCCGGCGCCGGGCGCGGCAATCCGACGACACATCGGCCTCCGTTCGTCAGAGCAATAGCCACAAGACAAACGAGCAGCAAGAACTGATCCGGAGGGCACAGGGCCGGCCCGACGGTATCCTCGTGATCTTCATCTACTGCTCGGCACCGGTACGCGCCCGATACTCAGCGCCGGCAAAACGGACGTTGGGGAGACCGCTGCACGTCAAGATGCGTAGAACTACGCAGTTCCACCCTGGAAAACAGGGTATTTTTGTCATCGCGGCGCAAATTGGACTTGACATGGAGGGAAAATTGTAGTACAATCCGCTACGTAGAATTCACACGGTCAATGACGGACAGCAGTGCAATTTCAGTCACGGCGTCCGTCAGGGGGTTTGGGAGGGATCTTTCCTCAGCCCGTTTGTGGTATCTCAGGAGCCTGCAAGAGGGTGTCGTTGACGTAGCACGCGTGTCTTGCTCGTGGATTCCACGGGCATCTCGCGCCGGGAGCTTCACGACCTGTGGGGCACGCCCGCAGTGCCGCCACGTGTCGGGGCCAGTCCCATGACACCTCGGCTGGAGGTCTGTGCCATGGTGCGCCGGCCTCTCCGGCGCCCGCGCAGGAGGAACGCTGAGGTACATGGTATCGGGAGCAGGGTGACGAAACGATAGTCTAGCCTGTCCCTATTCGTATCGCTGTTGTCAGCGAAAGTCCGAGGCGCAGCCAGGGACTCGGTGCGTCAGTGCGCCAACAAGGGTGACATCGTAAGCGGCCTACGGATGTTTCGAGCGCCATCTGTGCGACCGCACGGCCGACTCCTGCGCGAGTCGGGCCGGAAGAACGCCGGCCGGTGGCCGTGCGGCCTGAACGCCGCTATCCAGGGAAATGCTCGATTCGGGAGAGCGCAATGACGAAGAAAGTATGCTTGGGTTTGGTTATGGCAGTGGTGATGTCGGCCTCGGTCCAGGCGGCGCCGACGAGTCTCGGCTGGTGGGATGAAGGAGATCCCGGCACCACGCACCAGCGCTGGGATTTCACGCCTGGTCATGTCTTCAATAACGGCAATGGCACGTGGACGGCATATCCGGAAGATCCGGTGATAAACCCCAACCCGGCCGGGGTCCGGTTGGACATCAAATCGCCGGTGACCTGGGACTCGGTCAACGGCACGATCTCGGGCAACTTCATGTGGCTGGAGCTGACCATCCCGAACTATGAGGTCCGCAACGAGCTCAAGGACATCTGGGTCGACCTGGGCCTCGAAAACGGCACCGTGGTGAGTTTCGTGACGGCGTATGAGGGGGCTTACACTTACCAGGATCTGGGGACCTTCTACAACGATCATGGCGCGCTACTTGGCTTCCGGGTCACGCCCAATCCGGATTGGGAGATCATCTACATCTCCATCAACAAGGCGAGTGGCGGTCCTGCGGTGTTGAGCTACGTTCACGTCGATACGGCCTGCGTTCCGGTTCCGGGCGCGATGCTGCTGAGCGGCCTCGGGGCGGGCGTGGTCGGCTGGCTGCGCCGGCGCAGGATCTTCTAGGACGGTGTTGGCGAAATCTCTCAGGAAGCGTTCGGGCTGTCGGCTTTGGCCGGCAGCCCTTCTTGTTTCAACGATCCGCTCAAAGGCCAAGCAGGAGTCCGGGCCACAGAGGACACAGAGGTCCCAGAGAAGAGCCCAGGTGAGAAGGCAAGAAGATAGGGAGTTCAGAAAGTCGGAGGGCCGGGCGTTCTTGGCCTTGTCTTCTCACCTTCGCGACTCTTGATCTTCCTCTCTCTGTACCACAAAGTCTTCACACCTTGTTTTCCTGACAAGCTCCCTGGCGACACAGGCTATGAGTCCCGAGATACAAAGGCATTAAAGAAACCGCAGATTGCGCAGAGCTCCGCAGATTCTCTCCGGAGAAGGCAAGAGAAAGAGACAATGGACCATATTGGGTCTGGTACTTTCTCGTGGCTGCCTCGGCTCTTGGTCTTGAATCTGCGGAAATCTGCGCAATCTGCGGTTTCTTTGAATTTGGTTGCGGCCGGAGGCCGCGCTGGGACCTCTGTGGCTGCCTTTCTTAGCCTTTCTACCGGATCATCGTTTTTCTTGGTGCGCGCCGCCGCCTTGCCATCCCGCGGCGGGCCGGTATAATCAGGATTTACCCTGGCCCTGATGGAGACCCATAGATATGGCAAGACTGACGAAACTCGATGATATCGTATCCTTGTGCAAGCGGCGCGGGTTTATCTTCCAGTCCAGCGAGATCTACGGCGGGCTGGCCAGTTGCTACGACTACGGCCCGCTCGGCGTCGAGCTCAAGAACAACGTCAAACGCGCCTGGTGGAAGCACGTGGTCCAGATGCGCGACGACGTCGTCGGCCTCGATTGCAGCATCCTGATGCACCCGCTGGTGTGGAAGGCCTCGGGTCACGCGGACAAGTTTGCCGACCTGGTTTCTGAGTGCCGCAAGTGCAATACGCGGACCCGCGTCGACCACCTCAAGGACAGTGAGAACAACGCGAGGAAGGCCCAGGAGCACACGGAGCACGTTGATATCGAGACGCAGGAGGCCCAGGCCCACGACCTGAGCAACAAGGTCTGCCCGAGCTGCGGGGCAGTGGGGCAGTTTACCCAGCCGATGCCCTTCAAGCTGATGTTCGAGACCCAGATGGGGGCCAACGTCGATGACGCGATGACGATGTACCTGCGGCCGGAGACCGCCCAGGGCATCTTCGCCAACTTCCGCAACGTGCTGGACACCACCCGCGTGAAGATCCCCTTCGGCATCGCCCAGATCGGCAAGAGCTTCCGCAACGAGGTGACCACCAAGGCCTTCATCTTCCGCACCCGCGAGTTCGAGCAGGCGGAGCTGGAGTTCTTCTGCGAGCCCGGCACGGACGACCAGTGGTACCAGCACTGGAAAGAGCAGCGGTGCAACTGGTACCTGGACCTGGGCCTCAAGAAGGAGAACCTGCGCTTCCGCGACCACGACCCGGATGAGCTGGCCCACTACGCCAAGGCCTGCGTGGACGTGGAGTACCGCTTCCCCTTCGGCAGCGGCGACTGGCAGGAGCTCGAGGGGATCGCCAACCGCACCGATTACGATCTCCGCCAGCACCAGCGCGGCATGCGGACTCTGAACAAGTGGTAT
>VGYL01000732.1 GCA_016872975.1 Planctomycetota bacterium | reverse complement strand
CCGCAAGTATTCCCAAGTTCCCTCTCACACTACACCTCACCGGGCCGTATTGCAAGAGAATCCGTGGGAAGGTGTATCTCGCCACCGATTTCCCGGTGGGACGGTCAGGGCGTGTAGTGGATCGGGACGCCCGGGCCGATGGGCAGGCCCAGCGCGATCCACAGGAGCATCAGGGCCGACCAGACGACGAAGAAGCCGAGCGAGTACGGCAGCATCGTCGCGATGATCGTGCCGATGCCGTAGTCCTTGTTGTACTTCTGGGCGAAGGCGACGATCAGGGCGAAGTACGACATCATCGGCGTGATGAGGTTCGTGCTCGAGTCGCCGATGCGGTAGGCGAGCTGGGTCAGCTCCGGCGCGAAGCCGACCAGCATGAACATCGGCACGAAGACCGGGGCCATGATCGCCCACTTGGCCGAGGCGCTGCCCATGAACAGGTTGATCGTCGCCGAGACGACCATGAACGCCAGCAGCAGCGGGTAGCCGGTCAGGCCGACGGCGGCCAGGCCCTGGGCCCCGCGGATGGCGAAGATCAGGCCCAGGTTCGTCCAGCCGAAATAGGCGACGAACTGGGCCGCGAAGAAGACCAGGACGATGTAGACGCCGAGCGTGCCGATGGTCCTGCCCATGGCGTTGACGACGTCCGCGTCGGTGCGGAAGCGGCCGGTGACGAAGCCGTAGGCCAGGCCCGGGACGAGAAAGCCGATGAAGATGAACGTCACGATCCCGCGCAGGAAGGGCGAATTGAGGATCGAGCCGGTCTGCGGGTCGCGCAGGATTCCGTCGGGCGGCACGACCGTCCAGAAAACCAGGCCGGCGAGGACCAGGATGCTCAGCCCCGCCGCGAGCAGGCCCCACTTCTCGCGGGCGGAGAGCTTGCCCATGGGCTCGGCGTCGCCCGCCGGGTCCTGCTCCGGCGGGCCGATGTACGTGCCGAGCCGGGGCTCGACGATCCGCTCGGTGATCCACGTGCCGGCGGCGGTAATGACGAAGACGGACGCGGCCATGAAGTAGTAGTTCGCGGCGGGATTGACCGTGTAGGCCGGGTCGATCAGCCGGGCGCTTTCCTGCGAGAGGCCCGCCAGCAGCGGGTCGATGGTGCCCAGAACGAGGTTGGCGCTGTAGCCGCCCGAGACGCCGGCGAAGGCCGCCGCCAGGCCCGCCATCGGATGGCGGCCGAAGGCCCGGAAGATGATCACGCCCAGCGGGATGAGCACGATGTACCCGGCCTCCGAGGCGGCGTTCGAGAGCACGCCCGCGAAGACGATCGCGACCGTGATCAGCCGGGCGGGCGCCGCCAGGATGGTGGCTCGCAGCAGGGCGCTCATGAAGCCGGACCCTTCGGCCACGCCGACCCCGAGCATGGCCACGAGGACCACGCCCAGCGGGACGAACTGCGTGAAGTTGCGGACCAGGTTCTCGACGATCCGCCGCAGGCCCGCGCCGGTGAGCAGGTTGACCGGGTGAATGGCTTCGCCGGTGACCGGGTGGTTGGCGGTCAGCTCGACCGAGGCCAGGACCGCCGACAGGATGAGGACCAGAACCGCGAGCACGAGGAACAGGGTCGCCGGATGCGGCAGCTTGTTGCCGATGATTTCGATGGCGTCGAGCACGCCCAGCAGACGTTTTCTGGCGGGCGGCTTCGCGTTCTTGCCTTCCTGGGTCATATCCTGTCCATCGTGCATCCGTGCCGGCCGTCCCGAGACGCCTCAGGAATCGCCCCCACGGCGGAACCCCATTCGTCAGCCTCCGACACCCTACCGCACCGGCCGGCAAAGGTCAAGTCCTGTCGTGTCGCGGGCATCCTGCCCGCACTTCGAGGACGGGACGCCCGCGACACGAAGGAACGCCGGCCGGTTCCTGCCTCGGTTTGCTTCCTCTTGCCCGCTTTCTATGCTCTTACGAGCACACTACAAACCAGGGCCTTCGGCCCTTTGCCGGCCGTCCGGAGGCGCTTCAGGAATTGCCCCCTGCCTGCGGGTGTTGTCCCCCAAAACAAGACCCCGCCGGAAGCCTTTCCGCGTCTCCGGCGGGGTCCAGATCGGGTCGGTGGTTGCGACGAACGTGTCGCCTCAGCCTTCCTCGACGACTTTCATGCCCATCAGGCGGGCGAGGTGATGCAGGCTGGCCAGGTGGTCGCCGTAGAAGACGACCCGGTGCAGCAGGGTCATGGCGTCCTCGGTCTCCAGAATGCTGCTCCAGCCGGCGGCCATCTTCGCGGCATCGCGGACCTCGGTGACGATCTGGGTGCGGCAGCCGTGGACCGACTTGCCCGGCACCTCGATGATCTTGCCCGTCGAGGCGAGGATCGTGTCCAGGTTGACCAGCTTCGTGCGGGTGACTACCTGACCCAGGCGGTACTGGATCTCGGGCACGCAGCCGCTGCCGCCGACCTCGGAATGGCCGCGCAGCAGGTAGGGCGCATCCTTGCCGTTGGGACCATCCATCTTCAGCGGGGCCGTGCAGTGGGCGGTCCACAGCGCGTTGCGGGCGGTGTCGAAGGTCGCGTTACCCTGGAAGCCGGGGCGGTCGATGGCATATTGGAACAGGAGCATGGTCAACAGCGAGTCCATGTCCCCCTCGCACGCCGCGGGGATGCCGTTGTCACGCAGACGCGTGAACCCGAGGCAGGGGAACCCGCGCGACAGCCAGCCCATGCAGGTGCCGACGGCCAGGCCCTGAGCCCGCTCCCGGTCCATCAGGCGCTGCAGGGCCACGCTGATGCAGGCGGCCTTGCGGATGTCCTCTTTGTTCGGCTCGACAATCTCCTTGGCGTGCTTCGTCCACCACTCGGCCTCGACCTGCGTCGCGTCATTCTCCACGGCGGTGACCATCTCGTCGAAGACCTTCTGGTCGATCGCGACGACCTCGGCCCCCAGACGCTTCTTGATCTCTTCCGGCGACTGGGCCGCCTTCGTGCCGCGGGCTGGCGGGAACAGGAGAATCCGCGTCTTCTGCATCATGGGCACCACCCGCAGCAGGCGCAGGGCCCGCTCCAATTCATCGTAGCTGCTGCTGGCCAGCAGCGTGACGCGGTGGCCCTGCCGGTGCCAGCGGGGCGCGTACATCCAGTCATGGCCGCTGGCGGGCAGCGAAAAGACCACCATCGGGTGCTTGCCGTCCAGGATCGGCTGCATGACCCGGGTCAGGGCGAAGTTCCGCACGTTGATCGCCAGGATCGGCGCCCCCGGCCCCACTTTCTCCAACAGGGCCGTCGTCTCCTGGGCGCTGGTGGACGTGCCCAGCACCAGCTCGATATTGCCCAACTCCTTCTCCGCGCGGGCCAGGCGGGCCTTCATGGCGTCGATCTGGCCGTTATCGGCGCCCCAATCGCGGTCGCCCGGGGCCGGGACGCCGGAGAAGATGACGCCGATGCGCGACTTGCCCATCGGCGGGCGTGGCGTCCCCTGTCCGGCCCACGCATGCGTCCAACCCGCCCCGGCGAGCAGCAACCCGCTCGCCACCCCCGTTTCCAGGAACTCTCGTCTCGTACAGTGTTCACACATGGCAATCCCCTCGAACGGCAAAATCATGGTCTACTGGTAGGACCCCCGCCCGCGGGGGTCGCTCGTCGGATTCGTCAGCCGGCGACGGCTGACCTACCGCCACACGCCCAAGTGACTACACCACCGCCCGACAAACGTCAACTAGAATCTCCCCTCCGGACCCGGATATTTCTCCCCGCGCAGGACCCGAGGCCGCAGGCCACAGACCGCCGGCCGCAGGATGGACCTGTGACTATCCAGGCTCCTGAGATCGCCCCTCCAGCCCCCCGGCTCCGCCGGGAGCACGCCGGGCGGCCTGACTGCGGAGGATGGACCTGACCCCCGCAATTCGAAAACCGGCCTGGTTCAGAATCGGGTAACCCCTGGTACGATCGGCCGAGTGGTCCCCGTGCGACGGTGGGCGTGTTTGTAGTGACGCCGCGAGGCGTTTCTTCGTAGCGACTGTGTTACCAATCAAGCGTTTTTTAGAGTTTTGGCGAATTATTTTCGTTCATCAGTTTTACCGGATCGAGAGGTT
>VGYL01000731.1 GCA_016872975.1 Planctomycetota bacterium | reverse complement strand
GGCCCCATCTGGGCGGCCATACCGGAGGCGGGTCCAAAAGATGAAGAACGGCGGCTCGATTGGTCGATATTCTGTTGAACCATCGGGATTCCTTTCCTATCCAAGAGTTTTCCTGTTGATCTACTCTCGTGATCGGGAGGAATCCCTCTTTTTCATCAACCCGAACACCCCCAACTGTTACCCTGAATTGAACCAAGCCCAGAGATCGCCAGGGAAAAGAAGGTGTCCGGCTTGGTCTTTTTGGCACTCTTGGCGAATAGCAGGGCAGAATTCGTGTCCCAAGACATTCCGGTACGGTTTGCCCACCTGGGGTTCAGAGCATGACAGAAAGGAAAATGGCAGAAAAGAAGATGAATCCTGAAAAAGACGAGACCTTCTTCGGCTCTCCTCATATTCCTTTCTACCATCTTCTTTTCTACCCCTCTTGGTTCCGGCCGCAGGCCGGGCTGGCTTCATCGGCGTTCCTCGGCGACGGGTCGGGGTGGAGCGTGCGTCAGGGGGTCGGTCGGCTCGCAGACGACGCGGAAGCCGACGTTGAAGACGCGCTGCCAGGGCGGATAGGCCAGGCGAAAGGCGCTGCGGGCGCGGGCGGGCCGGTCGAAGAACGAGCCGCCGCGTACGACCTTGCGGACCGGCTCGCTGTCGAGGCCACAGGTCCCATCCGTCCCATAGGTTCTATAGGTCGTGGCGGTCCACTCGGCGGCGTTGCCGTGCATGTCGTGGAGGCCCCAGGCGTTCGGCCGGAACCGGCCGACCGGGGCCGTGACGACGAAGCCGTCGTCGAAGCGCCGGTCGCTCAGGGCGGAACCTTCCAGGACGACGTGTTCCAGGCCGCCGGTCAGGCCGACGTAGTTGCCTTTTTCCGCATCGCCGAAGGAGAGATCGCCGAGATTGGCCCAGGAGCTGAAGTCGGTGTCCAGGTCGCCGTAATGCAGCGGCGTCGCGGTCCCGGCCCGGCAGGCGTACTCCCACTGGGCCTCGGTCGGCAAGGTGAAGCGCAGACCGGTGCGCTGCGAGAGCCAGCGGCAGAAGGCCGCCGCCTGCTCATAGGAGACGCGGACGACCGGCTGCTCGGGCTCGTCCAGCGGCACCCCCTGATCGTCGCTGCGGGCGTGGCGTTTCTGGTAGTAGCGCGAGTCGTGCCGCGGGTCGAAGCGCCGGAACTGCTCGTTCGTGACCTCGCCCGCGCCCATCCAGAACGGCTGGTCGATCGCCACGCGCGCGAGCGGCCTTTCATCCGGCTCGCCGTGGGCGTCGCCTATGACGAACTGTCCGGCGGGGATCTGAACAAGTCGCAGGGTCACGCCCCCGCCTAAATCGATGGTCCGCTCGGATCTTTCGGCCGTGTCGCGGGCATCCCCTCGCTTCGCTCGGAGCAGACTCTGCCGCTCGGACTTTGTGGCATCGGCATCCCCCGCGTGCGCGGGAATGGCATCGTGCCCGCGCTCCGAGGGCGGGACGCCCTCGACACGAGCTTGTAGGGTGGGGCTTGCCCCACCGGCTCCTGTGCCTTGCGATTCATGGTGGGGCAAGCCCCACCCTACGGGCTCGCGACTCGTGACCGGTGATTCGTGTCCCGGGTCACGGGCCACGGGCCACGGACCACCGGCCACGAGCGACGCATCCGTCGGCGCCACCGGCGTTTCATCGTACCGGGGCGTGGCGGGAACTGCTTCGGGATCATCCTGGGGGCCGCCGTAGGCTTGGCGCAGCGCCATGCGGCGCTCGTGGGCGCCGTCGGGAATCGGATAGGCGTCGCCCCAGGTGCCGTGGCAGGGGCCGTTCAGGTCGATCCACGTCACGAGCCGGTCCCAGGCCTGCGGGTCGAGATGCACGCCCTGGTGGCCCTTGCGGAGCATCTGGATCAGCTCGCTCGTGTCGGCGTGGTATTCGCCCGGCACGAGCATGCTGACGTCGTCCTCGATGCTGACGCGGCGAATGTAGGGGATCAGGGCATCGTAGGCCGGCGCGTACTTGAGGACCCCGCCGGTGTCGGCGAGCATCTCGGGGTGCATGCGCTGGACGCCGAGCTTGGAGAGCCGCCGGCCTTTGTACTCGGGGACCCGCTCGCGCGGGCGCAGGTCCGGCCGGTCCGCCCGGCCGTCGTGGCAGGCGACACAGTGCCTGTTCAACACCGGCTGCACCTCGCGCCGGAAATCGAACCCCCGGGCCGGGCCGTGCCAAGGCTGGATCTCGCGCACGTCCCGCACCGCCGCCAGGGCCACCTGCGACGGCGAGACGTCGGTGGGTCTCTCGTGGCAGCCCACGCAGGAGAGCGTCTCTCCCGGCATGACAGTGAACCAGCTTCGCATCAGTTGCACGGCTTTGCCCTCGGCGTCGAGCGTCTGCACGGCGACCGGGGTATTGGCCGGCACGCGGAACATGACGGACCCGTCCTCTTCGAGGGGCACGGTTCCCAGGATTCGCATCACCTCCCAGGGCCCGCCGAAGCCGACGATGTCCGGCCCCGCCAGGCCGGGATACCCGAAGTGGTACGCGATGATGCGCAGGCTCTTGATATGCCCGCGCGGCACGCCCGCCAAGCCGGGCCCGGAATACACGTTGTGCAGGTAGACCACGCCGTCCTTGCGTGCCAAGTCCACCCGATCCGCCAGCACGGGCGGCTTCGGTCGTTTCATCAGGGGAACCGGCTCGAGCAGCGCATAGCCCGGCTCTTCCCGGATCAGCAGGAGGTTGTCGAAGACATCCGCCAGATAGATACCCCAGCTCGCCTGCGCGTTGGGCCAGCAGGCCACCAGGAAGTACTTGTCGCTCAGCGGATAGGGGTGCAGGAACTTGGGCCAGTCCTTGTCCACCAACTCGTCCACCACCTTCGGCTCGATCGGCTGGCCCCGGCCGGAGATTCGCTGGATCAGGCCGTCGGCCTCATGCCAGCCCCGGTCGGTGTCCACCAGGACCAGTTGGCCCATCTTGTGCACCCCGTGATAGCCCGACAGGATGCAGATGAGCCGCTCGCTATTGCCGGGCAGCGGCCGCGGGAAGTAGAGCGAGTTGGGATACCAGGAGTTGACGCCGTACACCGCCCGTTGGCCCGTGCCGTCGGGGTTCATCACCATCAACTGACGGAGGAAGATGTGGTTGATGCCGGTGTAATCCCAGCGATGGAAGAGGACCTGCCCGTTGTTCAGGACGACCGGGTGGAAATTATGGTCCTGGTCGAAGCAGACCTGCCGCATGCCCGAGCCGTCGGCATTCATCGTGTAGAGGTTCGTCACGATCTTCTGCCCGTGCCAGCACGGCACCGCCTGCCAGCAGGCGGTCGAGCCGAAGACGATCCGCCCATCGGGCAGGTAGCAGGCGTCAAAGCTGTCCACGTCGCCGGGCGTCTGCGAGACCTGGCGCAGACCCGAGCCGTCCACACGCATCTCCCAGACTCTCCAGTTCTCGCGGCCCGATTGGGTGAAGAGCAGCCGGTCGGCGTCCGAGTGCAGGTCCACCTCGCCGACGTAGACGTCGGCCGCGGGCCGGTACAACGTACGCAGCACTCCCGGCGCATCGCTTGTCGCGTGGGGCCCCCGCCCTGTAGGACCCCCGCCTTCGGGGGTCATCTTCTCGATCGACAGCCGGGGGCGGCTGTCCCACATGAGCGACGTCAGCGACAGGACCGCGATCTCGTTGTCGTAGCCGTCGCGGGGCAGAGAGGAGTTGCACTCGTGGTTGGACGGGAACCCCAGATCGATACCCGGCACGTTGGGGATCTTGAGCTTCTTCTGCTTCACGGCGGGCATCTGCCGCAGGCTCTTACGCTTTACGAGCAGCAGCTTATCGAAATCCAGCAGCGGATTCGCCAGCAGAGTCTCCCGCCGCAGTTGTTCCAACGGCTCCGCCTCGGGGCGGTCCTCCAGCCGGTCCAGCCGCTGCAGATACTCCTGCCCCTTGGGGTACCGCGTCCCGAAGGTCGCGATCAGATCTTCCAGCGCCACCCGCAGGGTCCGGCACTGGTACGACAATGCCACCGATCGATCGGGCGGCGCGGGGTGCTCTCCTGTCTGCGCCGAGGGCCGA
>VGYL01000730.1 GCA_016872975.1 Planctomycetota bacterium | reverse complement strand
GTCCGCCCCAGCGAGGCTCGGGCGCCCCGTGGGATCGGTCATCGGCACACGACGGCGCGGCTTGCTGCAAAGGTGTTTCGCCCCGGTCCTGCGGTGGCGAGGATACTTCGTCCTCGCAGCGCGGGCAGGATGCCCGCGACACGCAAGGGCGGGACGCCCTCGCCACGGCGTGCCACGCCTCGCGCAGCCAATGCGAGCATCGCAACCGCAACCCCTTGACGATTGTTCTGGCGTGTGCCATACCCCCGCCTGCCCATCAGAAACTGCGAAACCAGGGAAAACCTGTGCCGTAGTCGATGTCGGCGAAGTTGCGGTCGTACACGAACCCGAAGCCGTAGGTGGCCCGGAACGCGTTGCGCAGGACCGCCCGCCAGCGGGCCGTCGGATGGGTCCCCACGCGGATCAGATCGTTCGGCTTGATGAAGAAGTCCGGCTGCTCGCCGCTGGCGATCCTGTCCAGATCGACCATGACGATCTCTTCCCGCGCGGTGCCGATCCGCCGGACCACTTCGACGTTCTTCGGCCAGGCCAGGGGGCCCAGGCCGCCGGCCGCTTCAATCGCCATCTTGAGTGTCATCGGCCGGCCGGTGATATCGATATATCCGCTCCGGTTCACATTGCCCCCGATGACGAACTCGCCGATAACATCGACCGGAACGTGAATGGTATCGCCCGGCTTGATCGTGATATTGTAGCGCGGGTCGCCGGCAAGCAATTTGTCCGCCGGGATACGGATCAAGCGGCTCTGGATGGCCTGCTCCCATTCCAGCTCTCCCGGCAGTTTCTCGCCGGCCGGCGGCCGGGAGGACCCAACGGGCTCGGTCCGGGCCGGCGGCTTGGCAGCTTGCGTCTCGCCGTTGAGCACGGGGGCCCAGCGGCCGTCGCGGAGGACCCACTCGATCCCGCCGCCCGGGCCGGGCTGTGCCGCCGGTGGTTCGTTCGCTCCCGGTGCGGGCGACGGGCGGCTCTGGCCGTCTGAGATGACGACCGCGACCCATCTGCCGTCGCGGAAGATCCACTCGGTTCTCTCTTTGGGTTTGGGCGGAGCCGATCGGGAAGCGAGATCGCGCGGATCGACGCCCGGGTTGAGATGGCCGAATTCCACGGGCGTTTGTACGTAGTTCGTCGCTCGCGGCTCGTCGCTCGGTCGCCATCGGTTGTGCGAGGATTCGCGCGCGACCAGAGGCGGAGCCGGCGGCGTCATGACGTGGAAGTCCCCCGACAGGACCGAGGCCGTAATGTCGCCGGGCGCACCGCCGTGCGGCATGGGAGCGGCCAGTCTCTCGCTGCGCGGCCAGGCACTATTGGCGTGCGGCGCGATCAGATCGAGCATTTCCCGCTCCGACTCGAACCGCTGGGCCGGCTGGGACGGCTCGCGGATCTCTCGTTTCGACGGCGGACCGGGGACAGGAGAAGGCGGACCCGGGGCCTTGCTTTGCGTCTTCGACGCCGGCCCTACCAGGTTCAGCTCGGGCGCCGGTTTCGGCGCTGCAGCGGCGGCGGGCCCGGCGGCCGACTCGCCCCGCCGCGACACGTAGATCGCGCTGACGTTGAACTGCATCTGGGCGCCGGCCGTCGCCAGCGCGTCCGTCAGGCGGAAGTCATAGCGGGGAATCAGATACCGGCTGGGCCGTGCCACCGCGTTGCCGAGGATCGAGAACGTCCGCTGCTGCGAATCCACCAGGACCACCGTGACCGAGGGGTCCCGCAGAATGTTGGGCGAGAGAATCCGCTTGATTTCGTCCTCGAGCTGCCGCTCGGTGAGCCCGGCCGCCTGGACGACGTTGACCTCGGGAATGGAGATCTTGCCCGTTTCGGAGATGATGTAGTCGTTGACGACAGGCACCCCCTCCTGGAACAGCTCGAAGATGGAGATCCGCACCACGTCGCCCGGCCGAAAAACGCAATCCTCCCTGAGAGCCATGATATCGCCCGGCTGCGGGTCCTCGGCGCTCTCCCAGGCGACCGGGGCTTCTTCCGCGACGCCGAGGGAGTTGAGAATGACGTTCACCGCCGGCGTCGGCCGGAACCGGCCGATCTGCGCGGGGTCGAGGAACTTGTTGTTGCAGCCCGCCACGGCCGCACCCAGCGCAGAGACCAGGAGCAGCATGACGGCTTTGCGAATGCGCCCATCGTAAATCGTAAATCGTAAATCGTACATTCTCAGGGTTTATCGGTTCCATGCCTCCACCGCTTAAGTTTTGAGGCCCGCCAACAAAGGCGAAGACAAGGCAAAAGGAAAAAGGGAAAAGGAGAAAGTAAGAGTAGCCAAACCGTTCCGATTACTTTTGCCTTTTCCCTTTTGCTCTTTTCCTTGCCTCTCTGCCCGATATGGACGCGTGTTCCCAATACTGGGACCGCCATTTTCAGCCGGGCGGGAATCCCCGATACGGGCAACCCAATCACACCGCCGATGGCCGCGCACGCCGCACGGGCAGGATGCCCGGGAATCACTGTCGCGGCGCAATCCTGTTGACCCATGGGACGATGCGCACTATGATCGCGCCCACGCGACGCGGAGGGAGATCTGAGCAGCAGCAAGTACAGGAGCATTCATGTCGTTGCGGTGCAGACACAGCCTGACGGGGGATGCGGGGATTCGTGCGACGGTTGTCCTTCTGTTCGCCTGGGCCGCTCATGGCGGGCAGGAGGCGGCCCGCTGGAGCCAGTTTCGCGGCCCCAACGGGCAGGGCGCAGCCCCGGCTGCTCGTATTCCTGCCCAGTTCGGCCCGCAGACCAACGTTTTGTGGAAGACCGGGGTTCCCCCGGGGCACTCGTCTCCCGTCGTCTGGGACCGGCGCATCTTCCTGACCGCCGGTGAGCCGGACAACAAGCGGGAACTGATCACGCTGGCGATCGATCGGCGGGATGGCAGAATCCTGTGGCGCCGGAGCGTCCAGGCGGAAACGCCCGGGCGGTTCCATCCGCTGAATCATCCCGCCGCTTCGACGCCGACCGTCGACGACAAGCACGTCTACGTCTATTTCGGGACCTACGGGCTGCTGTGCTACGACCATGCGGGCCGCGAGGTCTGGCAGCGCAGGATCGATACGCCATCCAGCAAGTACGGCATGGCGACCTCGCCCATCCTGCACGGGGACAAGGTGATCCTGGTCCTGGACGGCGACGGCGGCTCCTCCCGCCTGCTGGCGGTCGACCGCGACACCGGCCGGACGGTATGGGAACAGCCCAGACCGTTGTTCAAGGCCAACTGGTCGACGCCCATGCTCTTCCGGCACGGCGACGCGGAAGAGCTGATCGTCCTGGGCTCCAGGCGGCTGACCGCCTACGATCCGGCCACCGGCGCGGAGATCTGGTGGGCCGGCGGATTTCCGGACGAGACCGTCGGGGTCCCCGTCAGTGGTGCGGGACTTCTATTTGCCGGCGCCGCGGCCCTGGGAGGACGCGGCGATGACCAGCTCGACGCGGCCGCCACCTGGAAGATCACCGTCGAGCAGTTCGACCGCAACCGCGACAACCAGATCCAGCGCGACGAGATGACGGAAGGCTTTGCCTTCATCCAGCGACCGGAGCTGCCCCGGGACAATCCCGGGTACGGGCTGCCGGTCCGAGATATGGACACGCTGCTGCGGATCTTCGATCACGACAAGAACGGGATCATCAGCGAGGAGGAATGGATGCGGACCATGTCGGGCTTCGCCGCGTTCAGCCGGCCGTACCTGGCGGCCTTCCGCCCCGGCGCGACCCAGGACGCCCGCCCGTCGCATCTGGCCTGGGAAATCCAGCGCGGCATCCCCGAGACGCCTTCGCTGCTCTATTGCCAGGAGAAGCTCTACCTCCTGCGGGACGGCGGTCTGCTCACCTGTTTGGAGGCCGCCACCGGCAAAGAGCTCTTCCGGGAGCGAACTGGGGCGTCGGGCCAGTACACCGCCTCCCCCATCGCCGCCGGCGACAAGATCATCACGGCCTCCGTCCCCGGCGTCGTCACGGTCATCCAGATCGCCGACGAGTTGCAGGTCCTGGCGCGAAACAACTTCCAGGAGAAGATCTTCGCCACCCCCGCGGTGGTCG
>VGYL01000729.1 GCA_016872975.1 Planctomycetota bacterium | reverse complement strand
CCTCGTACTCAGGCACATAGGCGTCCACCGTGTCCGGCACCAAAGCCTTGACCTGGAGCGACGGATCGAGACCGACACACTCAACCGCTACCGCCGCGCGGACCAACTCCTGCACGCGCACGGTCAGCCGGTTCGGCTCACAGGCTTCCACGGTCAGCCCCAGCCGGCGGATCTCCTCGTTGCGTTTGAGGAAGTCCAGGACGTCCAGCGTGCGGGTCTCGGTCTTGGTCATGCCCTCCCGCTCCGGCACGAGGAACAGGCTCAGGTCCAGGGCCCCCCGGTTCCGCCGCCGTTTCACTTCCGCCACGTGGCGGGCCGGTCCTTTCAGAACGACGGAATCCAGGGGCATCGAGGTCTTCAGCGCGGGCGTCTGGCCGGGCGGGACGAAGCAGACCCACAGCGCGGGACTGCTGGATTTGGCCACCTCGACTACGACATCGGACAGGATCAGCCGCTCATCCTGGGCCAGGTCGGCCCAGACCCAGATCAGGGCCGTCAGGAACACGATGATGGAGACCTTGCCGAATTTGAGCTTCTTGCCCATCATTTGTACCTGAGCTCCTCATCGGCCCATGCCGCCGGACGTTTCAACCAGCGCCCCATCAGGGCGGCGTGTCCCGTCGCGGTCCGCGTCAGGCTGGAGCGGACCTGCGACTCGGTGAGATTGCGGTGCAGCTCGCCGTTGCGGGCAACCGAGATCGCCCCGGTCTCTTCGCTGACGACCAGACAGAGGGCGTCGGAGCCCACGGTGATGCCGACGGCCGCCCGGTGGCGCGAGCCGAGCTCGACGCCGGAGACGCTGCCCGCCTCGGCCAGCGGCAGTTGCACGCGGGCGGCCACCAGCCGGTCGCCCCGCACGACGACCGCCATGTCATGCAACGGCGTGCCGGGATAGAAAATGGTCTTGAGCAGGTCGGCCGTGACGCGTGCATCGAGGCGCACGCCCGTCTCAATGAACTCGCCCAAGGCCACCTGCCTTTCGATCACGACGATGGCGCCGATGCGGGCGGCGGACAGCTCGGTCACCGCCGTGACCAATTCTTCCACGGTCCGCGAAAGCTGATGGGAGGAACTGGTCCAGATCCGCGGCTGGCCGATCTGGATCAAGACACGGCGAATCTCGGGTTGAAATCCCGCGACCGCCACGATCAAAATGGCGATCAGGAAGCCTTTATAGAGGTACTGCAAGCGATCGAACGGCAGCCGCTCGACCACCAGGTTCAGGATGAGAACGCCGGCGACGAGGATGAAGATGACGCCGCGAAAGAGCCGCTCGCCGCGCGTGCCTTCGAGAAAATTGACCACCCACCAGACCACCAGGCCGATCGAGAACAACTCGATCGCGACAATCCACCATTGATTCTGCGCGATACGATTGAGGTAGTCAACGAAGGTGTCCACCGAAGCAAACCCTTTCCCTGGGTCTGAGCCCCGCATCCAGAACGCGGCGGCGATCTACGATTCCGGCGTTACGATTCGGTGCCCCCATGCGCCTTGCGGCGTGCCCGGTGCGGCGTCCAACGGTGAATCATACGTCTGTAATTGTAAATCGCCCATCCCTACGGGATTCTTCTGTCGGTCAGCATGCTGGGCTTGTCGAGCAACAGAAACTTATCGATGTCGGACATCATCATCTGGGTGTTCAGACGCACCGCGCGCCGATGCCGGCGACTGACCTCGGCCGCCGTCTCACCCGGCTGCTGCGTGGCACAGCCCGCCAGCAACAGCGTACAGAGGTATAAAGCCATTGCGAACGTGAAAAGGCACACGCCCAATCCCCGGCGTCGTCTGTTCCCATGTCCTACGGCCATCACGCTCTTCATCATATCCCCTTCTCCACGACAAGCGCACTGGTATTTCGGGGTCACGTAAAGCCGGCCCCATCATGTACTTGATTATAACGGCCGGGCCCCGGCACTGTCAAGTCCGATACGCAATTTGCCGGCAGGAAGCGGCAAATTGCCACGGTCCCGCGAAAAATTTGCGTTCCCCCCGCCGCGGCCGGGAGTTACAATTCCAGGGCACCACGCCGCGGCCCGGGCGGGCCCGCCGGTGCAGGGTGGTGCGCAGAGAGATTCAGCCAGGAGCAGATCATGACAACGGAACCTGCCCAAGTCCCCCTTACGGGTCGCGCGCGGGTCTTATGCGCCCTGAACCATCAGCCGGCGGATCGGGTCCCGGTCGATCTGGGCGGAACACCCTGTTCCGGCGCCCATGTCAGCGTCATCGCCAAGCTGCGCCGGGCTCTCGGACTCGACAGATCCTCGGACCGGGTCAGGGTGACCGAGCCGTACCAGATGCTGGGCGAGATGGCCGCCGATCTGCGGAATGCCCTCGGCGTCGACGTCGTCCACCTGCCCAACCGGACCAACATGTTCGGCTACGCGAACGCCGGCTGGAAGCCCTGGCGGACCTTCGACGGCACCGATGTGCTCGTCCCGGCCCACTTCAACACCCGCCCGCAGCCCAATGGGGATATCCTGATGTACCCCGAGGGGGACGAATCGGTGCCCCCCTCGGCCAAGATGCCCCAGGGCGGGTACTACTTCGATTCCATCCCCCGCCAGAAGCCGATCGACGAGGCCAGACTCGATCCGGCCGATAATCTCGAAGAATTCGGCCCCATCCGCGAGGAAAACCTGCGGCACTACGAGCGGCTCGCCGACGACCTGTACCGCAACACCGACCTGGCCATCGCCGCGGGCTTCCCCGGTACCGCGTTCGGCGACATCGCCCTGGTACCCGGACCCTGGATGAAGGACCCCAAGGGCATCCGCGACATCGAGGAGTGGTACATCAGCACCGTGACCCGCCGGGAGTACATCCGCGAGATCTTCGCCCGCCAGGCCGAGATCGCGATCGAGAACCTCAAGCGCATCCACCAGGCGGTGGGCGACAAGGTCCACGTCGTCTTCATGGACGGCACCGACCTGGCCTCCCAGAACAGCCTCTTCTGCTCCCCCGCGACCTACCGGGACCTATATCTGCCCTACGCCAAGAAGGTCAACGACTGGGTCCACGCCCACACGCAGTGGAAGACCCTCAAGCACTGTTGCGGCGGGTGCGAGCCGCTGATCGGCGGCTTCATCGACGCCGGCTACGATGTCCTCAACCCCGTCCAGACCTCCGCCAAGGGCATGGACCCCAACCACCTCGTCGAGACCTTCGGCGACCGCATCGTCTTCTGGGGCGGCGGCGTCGACACCCAGCAGACCCTGCCCTTCGGCACCCCCGACGAGGTCCGCGCCCAGGTCGCCGACCGGGTCCGGATCTTCGGCCGCAAGCACGGCTACATCTTCAACACCATCCACAACATCCAGTGCAACACCCCCACGGAGAACGTCCTGGCCATGTTCGAAGCCCTCGGCCGCAAGGTCTGACCGGGCACCCCGCCAAAGATGCTCACCTTTTCCCAAAGATGCTCGCCGGAGTGTGTTGAGCATCTTCGGTGGTGCCGCAGCTCGGGAGGCCGTCGTTCCGGCACGAAAACAGGGTCCGGCCCTGCCATTCCCCGGTATTCCTATAGAATACCCGGAGATTTCCCCCGTCGAGCACGGCGGGCGACGTGGCTCCGGAAAATGCACCTGACCCCTTCGATTGGTCCTCGTCATTGCCAGTGCTGCTTGACATACTCCACCGCTTCCCGGCTGGCCGGCAGGCGGGTGGAATTGCCCGTGCGGATGTGCAGGTTCTCGGCGTTGGCTTCCTTGACGTAGTACGCCAGTTCTCGTAGCCGTCACGGTCTTGTCTCTTCCCGAGGGCCTTATAGTCGTCCGCCAGACCGACCGATTTCCGATCATCGCCCACTCCGATCAAAGGAACCCGGTGACCCACGTCCACTCTATGATTGCAGCATTTTGTCCCTGAATCGTCGGAAGGATTGCGACCTGCCGATCCGATTATGGTCAGGCATTGCCCTCACGATGGAGATCGCATGGGTCCGGTCTGAGTAGTCACGGTGAGCGTACTGCTGAAACAACTTGCGGAGTCTGCCCTTGGGGTTCTGGAACCGGTCTGGGTCTCTGGTATCCCC
>VGYL01000728.1 GCA_016872975.1 Planctomycetota bacterium | reverse complement strand
CGCACCAACTCCCGGGCCCACCTGAACCGCAGGATTTGGTCCTTCTGAAGCTGCGAGATCCATGGATAGTCCACGAATCAACAACAACAGAGACAAGCCGGCAAGACCACCCATTTTTATGCTCCTATAGAAAGAACGCGATTGGATCTGAGTGCCGACGGGTGGCATCGCCAAGGGCTTGCCCTTGACGATGGTCTACACCCGCAACGGTCCCTCCATAGCACGCGGGAAAGCCATCGTCAAGGCCTTAGGCCTTGGCGATGCCACCCTGTCGGTTCCACCAGGCCGAGATGCGTGGAACAACGAGGCATCTTGCCCACAAGTCGCAGGGCCCTAGTGAGTTTTGACGAGCACCTTCGGTAATCAGAACCCGCTGACGGGCGTTCTTCGTAGGGCGAGCGTCCCCGCTCGCCGAAGATGTCGTGCGAGGACGCACGACCTACGCGGAGAGCGGCTCGCGCGGCCATTTCCGACGCTGTGCATCCACAATCATTAGGCCCTGGGCACGGGCGGGACGCCCGTGATACTCATGGGCGCTCGCGCCCATGCCACGAAACGCCTTACGGCGTCACTACGAACACGCGCGACGAGGCCGGATGCAGCACGATATTCGCTCGCCGTCAGCGGAGGTGGGCCTTGTCGGCGGTGGACATGTCTTCGGGGACTTCCACCTGGGTGACACGGCCGGTGGCGGCCCATTCGGCGCCCCGCTGGTACGTGACGCTAAAGCCGACGGACCGCATCTGCTCCGGGGCATGGCCGAGAACCGTATGGAAGATCCGGCCCTTGCCGTAGCGGACGGTGAACAGGGCCGGCTCGTGCTCGCCGGTGCCCTTCTGCTTCGGGTCGGCGTAGGCGGTGGCCAAGATCGTCATGTTCTTGGCGGGTCCGCGCAGAGTGCTGTATAGCTCGTCCTTGGCGTGCATCCACTTCTGGGGCAGGCCGGCCATGATCGGGTGGTGCCGGTCCCGCACGGTGACCTGGAACTCGTGCTGCGGGCCATGGCTGCCGCCGCGCCCGGGCGAGTCGTCGAGGACAACCTTGCCGTCGCGATAGCGGACCATCGGGCCGGCCCTCTCGTTCCGGCCGCCCCAACCGCCGAGGGCGATCATTTCGTTCCATTCCTTCCAGTTCGGAAAGGCGTTGTTGGCCGCGTGGAAGATCACCAGGCCACCGCCCTGATTCATGTACTCGACCAGCGCCCCCTGCGTCGCCTTGGGCCAATCGGCGCCGGTGTAGTTCGAGACGATGACATCGTACTTCGCGAAATCCGGCTTGAAGGAGTCCATCGGCTCTTTCGGACCGGGGGACGTGGCCACTTCGACCGTGAACAGGCCCGTCTCTTCCAGCAGGCGCTTCAGCACCGGCGTCGTGGCCTTCCAGTCGTGGTTGTTCTGGCCGTCTACGATCAGGGCCTTGAGGAGCTTGCGCTCGCTCTTACGGGTGAGGTCCTGGATGCGGAGGTTGCGCCACTTGATCTTCTTGTCGGCTACTTTGGAGCCGTGCACCTGCAGGGCGATGAAGCCGGTCGCGGTCATGTCGTCCGTCAGATCGGCCGCGGGCACGCCGTTGACCCAGGTGCGAATGCGGTCGCCGAGGGCCTCGATGCGGTAGTGGTTCCACTGGTCTTGCTTGAAGGCGGCCTGGGCCTCGGGCTTGTCTTTAAGATCGAACAGCCAGCCCCGGCGGCCCTCGTCGTAGATGCCGCCGCTCCAGGCCCGCTTGGAGGTGTCGATCTCGACCTGGTAGCCGTGGACGCGGTAGTTGTTGTAGTCCTTGTAGCTGTGGCTGCGGATCTGGATGCCGGAGTTCAGGCCGGGCTCCACAAGGAACTCCAGCTCCAGAACGAAGTCTTGGTACATCTTCTCCGTGCACAGGAAGCTGTTCGGCGTGTTGAGGACGGTCGTCCCGACGATGGTGCCGTCTTCGACCGTATACTTGGCCTGGCCGTTCTTCTGGACCCAGCCGTTGAGCGTCTTGCCGTCGAACAGCGACTCCCAGGCGGCGTCTGCGGCGACCGCCGCACCGGTGAACACCAACGCGATCAACACGGCGGCGAACCAGCCTTGTCGCTTCATCACTCGTTCCTCTTGCATAACATCGTTCCCTTCACGAAGTCACGAAACCAGATCCAACGCAATCACCTCACGGTCCAACACCGAGGGCACGGTCAGTGTAACAACTCGCCCCTCGGTGTGGTAGTCCGGCGTCTGGTCGCCGACCAGCAGGCGGACCTTCTCGACCTTGCTGTCCGGCGGCACGCGAATCCGGACCTCTTGGGCGTCCACGGGAATCAGCTCCCGGAACGGCCCCTTCATCATCATCGGGTTCGTCAGATTGACCAGGTGGACCGTGAGCGACCGCTTCTGCCGCCAGGCCGTCACGTCAAGGACTCCTCGACCGGTCACCTGCACCACGGGTTCCTCGTTCAGGGCCCAGCGGACAATATTGCCAAGGAGCCGCCCGTGATCGGCGTTCATGATCTCCCAGAAGGTCCGGTCGATGTCCCAGGGAAGGTAAGCGATGCGGCTGTTGCCGATCTCCCGCAGATAAAGCTCGCGGGTGTCGGGGTCCGGGACGCGCGGGTAGACGTGCTCCATGGGCAAGTCCGGGTAGCTGGGGATCAAGGTTACGGGCGAAGGGAAGTCCACCGCGGGCTGGACGTCCAGCCGGTAGATGCCGTTGATGATCCGGTACGCATCCTCCAGCCCAGCCAGAACCGGATGGAACCGGCCCGTTCCAGGATCGTTCCGGAGCCTCAGATAGGAATTTCGCATCGGGCCTTCGACCCGGTCGCTGAACGATACGCCGAACAGGTCGGCCAGCCCGAAGTTCTGCCGGCGCTTGCCTTCTTCGTCGTAGAGTGAGGTCTCGAACGTGGCGAGCAGGCTGCCGCCCCGCCGGACGAAATGGCAGAGCTGCTCGCACTGAGCCTCGGACAGGGCCGCGACGTTGGGCAGGATCAGCAGCTTGAACGGCGCCAGATGCTCGGCGTCGAGCAGGCGGTCGTTCACCATCTCGAACGGCACGCGGGCCTCGACAAGGGCGTGGTACATCCCCAACTCGTGGCCGCTGCTGCGCTCCTGCCAGCGCTGGCCGCCATAGTAGCGGCGGGTCCCTTCGGAGTAGACCAGCGCCACGCGTGCCAGAGACGCCGTGTTCCGCAGGTACGGCTCGCAGCGATAGTGCCAGTTGTAGATCTTCTCCACGACGCCCAGCCAGCGCTTGTCGTAGAGGGTCCCGGCGAACTTGGCGAACCACGGCCGCATGTTGTTGGCGGTCCCTTCGGCCACCCAAATGCGGATCTCCGCCTCGCTCTGCACGGAGTCCTTCCAGCGATAGGCCTCCTCCAGGCCGACGCTGAAGATGCCGCCCAGGGGTTTCATGCCCATGGTGGCACGGAGCTCCTTGGCCCGCTTGCCGTTGGACCAGGGCGGGATCACGCCGCTACGGCCCTGGTGGTCGGTGAAGAAGATGTCGGAGTGCCGGCCCGTGACGACGTGGTCGGGAAAGCCGTTCGGGATGTACCGGGCGGCGGGCCGGACGACACGGATCGTCCGGTCCCACAGAAACCACAACTCCCGCAGCCGCTCGATGTGCCATTGCTGGTATTGCCGATAGGCGGGATTCTGCCGGTCGGTGGTCCGCGGCAGGTCCAGGCCACAGAACGCCCGGAAGTTGCGGACGCAGTGCTCGCAGTAACAGAGCCCGTGCCCGGCCCAGCGATTGGAGAAGATCCCGTCCAACCGATACAGGTCCATGATCTCTTTGTGAACCTGCGTCATGAACTCGAAGTTGTACGGGCCAAGGGCACAGGTGACCCAAAGCTCCGGGTTCGCCCAGTGTCGGCGCGGCTTGCCGTTAGCTTCGACGGCGATCCAGTCCGGGTGCGCCTCCTGGACCTTGTTCCACGTGGCGTGCGGGTCGGTGCGGGCGATAACCGCCATACCCATCTTGCGGCAGCCCTGGACCAGGTAGCCGAAGGGGTCGGAGTCGCCCAGCCAGGCGCTGCGATGATGGAACGGGACCTGCGTAGGGTAG
>VGYL01000727.1 GCA_016872975.1 Planctomycetota bacterium | reverse complement strand
CCGCTCGGGGTGAGCAAGATGCGCCGATTCGGGCTCGATCATGAGCCCCTGCCGCAGGTGCGGACCGAGGCCCCGGATTCGTTGAGCCGATGGGTTGAGTTTCTGAGACAGAGAAATCTGGTTGTGTCATAGCTAGGCAAAACAGCACAATCCAGCGGTTTGGGCCTGGAATCGCTGTTGCAGGCAAGCAAAGGGTGGCGTAAGGTTCCACCCGGAAATGTTCGCGTGCGCTATTCAGTGCGTCAACCGATACGTGACAAATGACCATGCCCGTCGGTAACTCCGTAACTGGAACCGCAGTCTGGATGCAGGACGGGTGAATCTATGGCTGAAACGGCGGTCCGAAAAGGCAAGCGGCTTCCCCCCAAAGCGGTCTTCGGTTTCCTGCTGCCGAACTTTCTCGGTTTCTTCTGTTTCACGCTCTTTCCGGTCATCTTCTCGTTCGCCATGGTCTTCACGAACTGGACGTTGAGACCGGCGGTGAAGATGGAATTCGTCGGATTGCGCAACCTGAACGACTTGCTCGGTGTGCGGTCCGTGGGACCCGGTAGCCATGCCGGGGTATGCTCGGTTTACGCGATCTGCGCAGTCCTGCTGCTTGTCGCGTTGATCGGGACGCTGTGGGCGCACGTTGCCAGGTGGCGGGGAGTGCGCGTCGGCAGCGTGGCGCTGGGTGCAGCAGGCGTTGTCCTGCTGGCTGTCGCCGTTGTGACGGGCGCGCATCACAGCGTATGGCTGGCTGGAGCCCTGCTGATTCTGGGCGGTTTGGCCGGCGCGCTTCGCGAGGGGGAACCGTGGCGCTGGGGGTGGGGCGCCGTGCCTGCCCTGCTGTTCTCCGTGGCGCTCGTCGGCCTGATGGCGCTCAATGCATCCATGTGGGCGTCCCACGAACCGCGCGATCCGCGCTTCTGGCAGTACCTTTTCAACACGGTATACATGATGCTGGCGATGCCTCTTTCGATCGCCGCATCGTTGGGGCTGGCCATCCTGTTGAGCGACGAACTGCCGACGGGACCGATCCGCACGCGACTCATCGGCTCGCTTCTGTGCCTGGCCGCCGGGGTGGGTACATTTCTGTTCCTGCTTTCCAGCGGGCACGGCAACCTGGCCTTGATGGGAGGGTTGCTCTGGATCATTGCGATGCTGGGCTTTGCCTTTGGCGTCGTCTCCTATCGCACGGTATTCTACCTGCCGCATTTCACCAGCGGCGTTGCCATGATGATCCTCTGGAAGGCGCTCTACAACCCCAAGACCGGTCCGATCAGCACGGCGTTGAACGGGTTGTGCGATGCCATGGGCTGGTCGTGGCGGTCCCCGGCCTGGTTGATGGACTTTACCTGGGCCAAGCCGGCCTTGATGTTCATGGGCCTGTGGACGGCGGCCGGCGGCATGAACATGTTGCTCTACCTCTCGGCCCTCAGCAATGTCCCGAAGGACCTGCTGGAAGCGGCGGAAGTGGACGGCGCGGGGCGCTGGAGTCGTTTTCGGCATGTCACATGGCCGCAACTGGCTCCGACCACGTTCTTTATCGTCATCATGGCCGTGGTCGGCGGGTTGCAGGGCGGGTTCGAACAGGCGCGCGTGATGACCGGCGGCGGTCCTGCCGGCGCCACTACGACATTGAGTTTCTACGTCTACACAAAAGGGTTCGAAGACCTGGAACTCGGGTATGCGGCGGCGATCTCGTGGGTGCTTTTTTGCATCGTCTTCACGGCCACGGCCATCAACTGGCGCTTTGGCAAGACCCTGGAGGTGGACTCATGAAGAGGGCGCGCCGTGGATTCCTGATGCGCTTTGCTCTGCTTTCAGTGCTGGGCATGTTGATTTCCATGCCCTTTTTCTGGATGCTTTCCTCCTCCTTCAAGCCGCGGGTGGAAGCCGAGAATGCGGATATTCTGCCGGAACAACCCACAGTGCAGAACTACCCTGTCGTTCTGGATCTCAAGCCCGATCCTTCAACCCGGCGTTTTCTCGGCATGCGCTATGGACGCTGGTACTTCAACACGTTCTTCGTGGCTGTGGGAATCACCTTTCTGCAGGTGCTCACCAGTTCGATGGCGGCCTATGCCTTCTCCAGGATGCGGTGGCGGGGACGCGACACGGTCTTCATCCTGTACCTTTCGACCATGATGATTCCAGGCGTTGTGACCATGATCCCCAACTTCCAGGTCATGGTCTGGCTTGGATTCGTCAATACCTATCACGGCCTGATCATTCCCGCGGCTTTCAGCGCGTTCGGAACGTTTCTCCTGCGCCAGTTCATGCTCTCCGTTCCGCCGGCGCTGGACGAAGCGGCTCAGATTGACGGCGCCTCGCACTGGCAGATCTTCTGGGAAGTTATTATGCCGCTGGCTCGTCCGGGCCTGATCGCGCTGGCGATCCTGACCTTCCTGGGGTCGTACCAATCCTTTTTCTGGCCCCTGGTTATGCTGAACAGCCAGGACTTGTTCTCCATGCCGCTGGGTCTCTTGACGCTGGATTCCTCGTACGGGCGGCAGACGGAAATGATCATGGCCGCGGCAGCCATGGCGACCGCGCCCCTGATCGTCATCTTCGTGATCTTCCAGAAGTTCGTGGTCAAGGGGCTGCAACTGGGAGGAGTGAAAGGATGAAGTATCTGTTTGGCGGCGTCCTTGCGCTGTTTCTGATCCTGTACTCCGTGGCGCTGCTCACGCGCGACCACAAGGAACAACCGGGCATTACCTCGATCCGGTGGTGCACGGATGCGAACCCGGCGCGCACCGTGCAGATCGCCGCCTTCACAAGACTGAACCCGACCATCGAGGTGGTGCTGGATCCGGGAGCGCGGCAGAAACTCATCGTCCAGTGCGCCACCGGGACCGGACCGGACGTGATCGACATGTTCAATCGAGAAGAAATGGTGGACTATGTCGCGAGCGGTATTGTGCTGGATCTGACCGAGATCGCCCGGGCCAAAGGCTTTGCCACGGAAAACACCTATCCGGCGGTGCGTGAAGCGCTGACGGTGGAGGGGCGCCAGTACCGGTTTCCCTGCAACGTAGGCGCCTATGGGGTGATCTACAACAGGGCGATCTTTGACGACCATGGCGTGCCGTATCCGGACGAGAATTGGACCTACGAGCAGTTTGTCGCGGCCGGCCGGCGGATTCTCGATACGCCATCGAAGAGCGGCGAGAAACACATACCCGTGGCGAACTGGAACAGCCGTCTTTTCTTCCTGGACCTGCTGGTCGGAAACGGCGGGCAGTTCTTTCAGGACCATGGCACGCGCAGTGCGCTGGATTCCCCCGAAGCGATTGAGGCCATGCGTATGTATCATGCCTTGATGCATGAAGAGCACGTGCTCACGACGCCGGCCGAGGCATCCGCGATGGGCAGTCAGGGCGGCTGGGGCGCCGGCGGGATCAACTGGTTCTCGGCCGAACGCGCGGCGATGATCTTCATCGGACGCTGGTATCTGTGCCAGGCTCCGGGATATCCCGCCCTCAAGGGGAAGCTTGGCGCCGCCCGGTTGCCGCGCATTGGGAATCGCGCCTCAACGGGGTTATGCGGAGCGCGCGCGGCCGGGATCAATATCAAGAGCCGGCACCGTGCCGAGGCGGTCAAGTTCCTGCAGTACCTGGCGACCTCGGAGTATGGCGAGTTGATTGTCCGTGACGGCGACTCACTGCCGCCGAATCCCGCTCTCGCGCAGACCGGCAACGCCCTGACAAACGCATTTGTCGGCGATCCGGCCTTCCATCAGATCTTCATCGATGCGGTGAACGCCGGGCGGGTCCTCGACAGCAGCCCATTCATCAGCCCCACCCAGGTGATGCGCTGGCTGGATGAACGAATCGGGCTGGTGGAAAACCAGCGCCTGACGCCCGAGGCGGCGATGCGTTCGCTGGCCAAGGAAGTGAATGAGACGATTCGGGGGAGTCTGGAACGCCGCCCTGACCTTCAGCGCAAGTACCAGAAGGTGACGGGGAACGCATACAGGTCGGACTGGTGGAAATAGAGCGGGCAACTCGTCTTGAACCCGGACGCGGACTGCCGGGCTGATAACGGAAAGGAAGTTGGAAATGG
>VGYL01000726.1 GCA_016872975.1 Planctomycetota bacterium | reverse complement strand
GTCACCAGGCGCTACGCCGGAATGAGTCCCGGCAGGGACGACAGAACCCCGTCGGCCGGACACCGGCTTTCTTTCGCCCCTACGGGGCTGGGGATTGCGTTGGACCTTGGTACCCACCGTTGAAACGATGGGCTATTGTCGGTCGTCCCTGTCGGGACTGTCTTGAGTCCCCGGCGCAGCCGGGATAAGTTCATCGTATAGAGTCTTTGTCAGGAACTTCTACCACACATTCGGACATCTTTTTGGTTGCGGCCGAAGGCCGCGCTAGGAATTTGTTTTCTGGATAACTCCTGGGCTTCCGGAGAGCCTGGGGGTTGTGTGTAATCAAGCCCGGAGGGCGAAAGACAATAGCCCAGCCATCCATGGCTGGGTAACCCGGGCAAGTGCCGAAACAAGTCCCGTCAGGGACGAAAGAACACCCTCGGGTGGGCCGTGGCTTTCTTTCGCCCCTGCGGGGCTTGATGTCGTTTTGGACCTTGGTACCCACCGTTGAAACGGTGGGCTATTGTCGGTCGTCCCTGCGGGACTGTTGGGAGTCCCCGGCGCAGGATTGTCACCCCTGCGAAGGCAGGGGCGCGATAAGTTGTAGGGTGGGGCTTGCCCCACCGGGAAGCCGGACCCAAGAAAAGCGGTGGGGCAAGCCCCACCCTACACATTACCGAACTTGCTCGTCAAAACTTATAAGGCGGAACTCCGAACCACGCAACAACGGTCATGCGCCCCGACGTCCCGGCCATTCGTGGTTTGGGTTTCGGGATCCGGGTGGCGGCGGTACAATGGGCGGGTAGCAAGTTGTGCCTATGCTGTCGGGCCGGCTTTGGGTGGATGTTCTGTGTAGTGCTGAGGAAGGAGAAGTCATGCCTGTGAATGTTGTTTTCTGTACCGTGGCCGCGTTGTGTACGGTGGCGGGTGGACTGGGGGGTGGGCCGGAGACGCAGATGACCTACGCCGAGCGGCTGGGCTGGCCCCGCGGCACGCGCGCGGTCATCTTCCACGTGGACGACGCGGGTATGTCGTATGATTCCAACATGGGCACGATCCGGGCCCTGGAAGGCGTGGCCACGTCGCTGAGCATCATGATGCCGTGCCCGTGGGTCCCGCACGTGGCGGCGTACCTGAAGGACCATCCGCAGGCGGACGCCGGCATCCATCTGACGCTCACGGCGGAGTGGAAGAGCTACCGCTGGGGGCCGGTCGCGGGCCCGTCCGTGGTGCCCGGCCTCGTGGACCCGCAGGGCTACCTCTGGCAGCGGGTCGCCGATGTCGTCCGGCACGCGACGGCCGAGGAATTCGAGCGGGAGATCCGCGCCCAGATCGACAAAGCCCTGGCTATGGGCCTCGTCCCGACGCACCTCGACAGCCACATGGGCACGTGTTTCCAAGCCCCCTTCATTGAAGCCTACGTCAAAGTGGGGATCGAGAAGAAGATTCCCGTTCTCATGTTCGGCGGCCACATGCAGCACGTGGGCGCCGAGGCCGGCGACTTCAAACCTCTGCTCCATGTCCTGGCGGACCGGGTCTGGAAAGCGGGCTTGCCGGTGATCGATGACCTTGTCACCCAGCCAACCGACGCCAAGGAGTACGAGCAAAGGAAGCGGCAGTTGCTCCAGTTGCTGGGCGGCCTGAAGCCGGGCGTCACGCAGATCATCGTGCACTGCACCGCGCCGACGGAGGCTTTCGCCCACATCTCCGGCACGGGCAATGCCCGGGAGGCGGAATTGCGCCTGATGCTCGACCCCGACATCCGCGCGTTCCTCCGGGATCGGGAGATCGTCCTGACGACCTGGCGGGAGTTGAAAAGTCGGCGCGAGGCGGCAGGGTCGTAGCGGGGGTAAACCGCCATTCGGAGGATCATTCATCCGCGGTATCGCGGGACAGGCCGCACTCGTCGGAGGATCTCCCGGCCGATGGGTGTGCCGTTTCGCCAAGATTGGAATCGGGCAGGTCGATGACAACGGTGCTCCCCTTACCTGGGACCAAACCCTCCGTGACGTGCTGCCGAGGCGTCCGGAGCGTCTCGGGACGCTCGTACCGACCGAATACTGTGAGAACTCCGCTCCCTCTTGCTACGGACGACAACTCCGCGTCGTTTCACCGGCAGCGGACTTCCGGGGGAATGAACGGTGCGCATTCTGGCACGCCGATTGCAAAGAATGCTCAGAACGTGTATGAATACGTATCGCGGACATCTTGTCCGCGCGTGTCGAGGGCCTTTGGCCCTCGGATCAAAGGCGCTCGCGCCTGCGACAGGACAGATGGCGGTTCTCATACACATTCTCAGAGTGGTCCGGCCGGCATTTTGGGCTTCTTCTCGACCGGGTCTTCGCCTATCCTATAGGGCGCTACAGTGACAAGGGCCCATGCGGCCCGAGGGCGCGGCTAACGAAGGACAATACGATGCAACGACGTGAGTTTCTCAAGACCTCGACTTGTGCTTCCCTCGGCGCGCTGCTGCGTCATTCCGGAGCGCTGGGGGCCGCCGCCAAGCGGCCCAACGTGTTGGTGATCATGACCGACCAGCAGTTCGCCGACGCGATGAGTTGCTGTATCGGCCGCACGCACCTCCACACGCCGAACATGGATTCGCTGGCGGCCGAGGGCGTGCGCTTCACGCGGGCCTACAGCGCCAACCCGCTGTGTGTGCCCCTGCGGACCTCCCTGTTCACGGGCCGCTATCCGCACGAGACGGGGATCCAGACCAATGAAATGAAGAAGCTCGATCCGGAGCAGTTCGTCTGCATGGGACGGATCTTCAAGGCGGCCGGCTATGAGACGGGCTTTTTCGGCAAATGGCACATGCCCTTCCCGGTGGCCAGGACCGAAGAGCATGGGTTCGACACCGTCGTCGGCAGTCCCGGCCACTACGACGGCGCTCCGGCCGCCAAATTTCTGCTGAGAGACCACCGGCGTCCCTTCCTGGCGGTGGTCTCCTTTATGAATCCTCACGACATCTGTGAATGGTCGCGCGGGCAGGAGTTGCGCGGCGGCGGGATCGGCGAGGCGCCGGCTCCGGCGCAGTGCCCGCCCCTGAAGCCGAACATGGATATCCCGAAGGACGAGACCGACACCATCCTCCACCTGCGCCGCGGGTACCAGGCGCATCGGCTCTTTCCGGTCGGCCATTTCACCGACGACAAGTGGCGGCAGTATCTGTGGGCCTATTACCGGCTGACCGAAAAGGTCGACCAGAACGTGGGCACCGTCCTGGACGCCCTGCGCCAGTCGGGCCGGGAGAAGGATACGGTCGTCCTCTTCCTGAGCGATCACGGCGAATGTCACGGCACGCACCGCTGGAACCAGAAGACGGTGTTCTACGATGAATCGTCCCGCGTCCCGTTCATCCTCTGTCACAAGGGCGTGACGCGGGCCGGCGTCTGCGACACGCTCCTCAATACCGGCGTGGATGTGCTCCCGACGCTCTGCGAGTTCGCGGGGATCGACGTGCCCGCCGGTCTGCCCGGGCGCAGCCTGTACGCGCAGGCCCTGGGCCGGACCGGGGAGGATCGTCCCTACATTGTCATTTCCAACCGCATGATCCAGTGCGAGCCCGTGGACGGCGTGCTCTGGCAGCCGGACGGCCGGATGGTTCGCAGCCGGCGGTACAAGTACTGCCTCTACAGCCTCGGACAGCGGCGCGAATCGCTGGTGGACATGGAAACCGATCCGGGCGAGATGACCAATCTGGCCGCCAAGCCCGACTGCCGCGCGATCCTCCTCCAGCATCGCGGCTATCTCCGCGACTTCGCCCGCCGGCACGACGACCGCGTCGCCCTGTCCATGCTCGAAGGCCTGGACACGTAGACCGGCCGGCAGGTACCCGGCTATCCCCAACGTGGGAGTTCTGTCGGTTGCGGTTGCGCTTGATGCCCCCGATACGGGCCACAGGCTTGCCACGCCCTTGGGCTTTGCCCCCCAAACCATAGACTTGGAGCCGAAAGACCGTGTTCCTGTGCGAATCGGGCAGATCGAAACATGGTACGTACCATGCGCACTTCGGGAAGAGGTTCGAACTGGAGCGCTTGTAGTGCTGCCGCAAGGCAGTAGTAAATAGTC
>VGYL01000725.1 GCA_016872975.1 Planctomycetota bacterium | reverse complement strand
TCGGCAGCCATCAAGCGTGATATCATCGCCAAATACGACAGCGAAGCCACAGCCAAAGACTGCCCCGAGTGGCTCGCCGCGGGCGGCAGCGTCCGGGTGCCGGAATCCCGGGCGTCCCACTACTTCATCGACCGCAAAATCCGGGAGGCCCTGGCGCTGTACGGCCGGTCCGCGTCGCGCCCGTCCCGGGCCCTGGAGATCGGGTGCAGTTTCGGGCACATGACCGCGCTGCTGGCCGCCCGGTGCGAGCAGTTGACGGCGGTGGATCTCTCCGCCGCGAGTGTCGCCATCGCCGCGAAGCGGTTGAGGCACTATGGGATCGCGAACACCTCCTTCGTCGTCGACGACGCCGAGAGCCTGGCACATCTGGCGGATGAGACGTTCGATGTCGCCTTCTCCTTTTCCACGATCCGCTACTGCCCCGCTCCTGAGGCCGCCCTGAGCGCTATCCGGCGGAAGCTGCGGCCGGGGGGGATCGCGATCCTCGATTTCCCCAACCGGTATTCCCCCTGGCACGGAGCTCTCAAAGGCCTCCTGGGCCTCGGCGCGCATGTCCACGATACCCTCTACACGAAGCGGCAGGCCGTGCGCCTATGCGAGCAGGCCGGGTTTCGGATCGAAACTGTGAAGGTGTTCCTGTTCACGACCAAGCGACTGCCCACGGTCCTTCTGCCCCTGTTCAGGGGCGTGGACCTCGTCTGCGAGAGGCTCCCGCTCGTCCGGAATCTGGGGGGGATCATCATGGTCAAGGGGGTCAAAGAGCGATGAGAGCCCGCCTCGTGTGGCCACCGTATCCGTACCGGGCCGGCTTCTGTGTCACGGACGACACCGACGCCGCCACGTTCGAGCAGGTCAAGGCGGTCTATGATTTCCTGGCAAGCCAGGGCTTCCGCACCACCAAGACGGTCTGGCCGTTTCGCCCTGTTGACCGGTGCGGCATTCCCCCCCTGCCGGACTCCACCTTGCGCGGAGTCACCCTGGAGGACCCCAGGTATCTGGACTACTGCAAAGCGCTGCACGCGCAGGGCTTCGAGATCTGCCTGCACGGGGCGTCCGCCGGCAACAATCCGCGGGCGCGCACGCAGCAGGCCCTCGAGTTCCTCGAGCGGCATCTCCCGGGTTCCGACACGTTCATCTGCCATTCCAAGAACGCCGACAACATCTACTGGGAACACCGGATCGTGTCCCTCCCTGTCTTACGGCGGCTGGTGCGCCGGTATTCCAAACACGCCTGCAGCGGCGAGAACGAGGCGAGTCCCTATTTCTGGGGCGACCTGTGCCAACGGAAGATCAACCAGATCCGCTTGTTCCGGACGCGCTGCCGCAACACCTTGCAGCGAAATCCCTCGATGCCTTACTTCGACCGTCGCAAGCCGTACGTCAACGGCTGGTTCAGCGCCACCAAGCGCCGCCTGTCCGATTGTGCCGAGCCCCGCGCCGTGGCGGACCTCAAGCGAGACTACGGGCTAACCGTCCTCTACCAGTACCGGCATCGGTACGCGCGGCCGGACACGTTGGCGCTCGATCCGCCGTTCCGCGACGCGATCGCGACCCTGGCGTCGGACCCCGAGATCCTCATCGACACGGTGTCCCGCCTCATGAGGCGTCTGCGGCTGGTGCAGGGGCTGTTCCTCATCTATCGCCGGCATCAGTTCTGGCTGGTCAACACCAACGACCAGGATGTTCCCCAAGTCCAAGTGGCTCTTTCCGGGCGTCTGTCCCGGGTCGGGGGCGATGCCGGGGCGATAATCTGTGCCGACCGCCTCGTGCTTCCCGTCATCCGAGCCTCGGCCTTGGTGTCGGTGCAGACCGCCGAGCCGCTGCATTTCACGGGTTCCAGATGCAAACGGCTCAACCGCCGGCAGCGCGGGACGTTTCCGACCCCCCGCGGCACCCTGCTTGTCAATGGGTCCGCATCGCCCTGGCGCCGCGGCGACGGCCTGACCGTGGCCGCGAATGCCTGGTCCTGGGAACCCCCGTCTTCGCCGGCCGATTGGACCGCCCGTTCCCGGCTGCCGATCGGAGAGGAACTGGGCCTGACGCTCGATCAAATCTGGATCATCGCCCGCGAGATCCTTTTCAAGGGACGAAGCCTCAATCCCAACGTCTTTCTCGACGACACCAAGGAAATCAAGCTCGAGGATCATAACAACTGGTGATCGGCGCCGCGGTGGAAGTCGAGCTTCGGCCTCACCACGACCGGGCGGACGCACCCAACGCGCACGCCGACGGCGGGCCGAAATATCACCGGGAGAGTCCAAAAAAAGCGTTGAGAAACGGGGTTTCGAGCCGATATACGGAGAGGACATGCGGGAACGCGTTCCGCCGGGAAGGCGGGCGCGTGACCTGTAGCGAACCGCCGGAGGAAAAAGCGGTGCGCGCCGATTCCAGGAGGAAAGGAGCAGGACATTTCCCGATGACGATTCGGGGAAAACCCTTACGGAATTCCGGGCCGTCCGGTGCTTTCATGGGGGCCGTCGGGTCGAATGAGGTGAGGAGAACTCGTTTAGTGTAGCCGCCGTATAGCCGGGTCGATCTTTCATGATGCTGTCGATTGTCATCGTCAACTATAACACGCGGGAGTTGCTGCGACGCTGCCTGGAGTCGATCTACGGCGGGGCCAACGGCACGCCGTTCGAGATCTGGGTCGTGGACAACCACTCGCGCGACGACAGCGTCGCCATGGTCAGGTCGCTCTTTCCGCGGGTCCGGGTGATCGAGAATCCCGCCAACGTCGGCTTCTCCCGGGCCAACAACCTGGTCGTCGCGCAGAGCCGGTCCGACTACGTTCTGCTGCTCAACCCCGATACGCTGATCCTGGCCGACGCGATCGAGCGGACGGTCAAGTTCATGCGGACGCATCCGCACGTCGGGATTGCCGGTTGCAAGGTGCTCAACCGGGACGGCACGCTGCAATTGGCCTGCCGGCGCAGCATCCCTACGCCGGAGGTGGCCTTTTACCGGATGACCGGGCTCAGCCGGCTCTTCCCCCGCAGCCGGGTCATGGCCCGGTACAACATGACCTATCAGAACCCGGACGAAACGCAGGAAGTCGATGCGGTCTCCGGGGCATTTCTGATGATCCGCCGCCAGGTCATCGAACAGATCGGGCTGCTGGACGAGCAGTTTTTCATGTACGGCGAGGAGCTGGACTGGTGCCTGCGCACCAAGCAGGCCGGCTGGTCGGTCATGTACTATCCCGAGGCCCAGATCGTGCATTACAAGGGTCAGTCCACGCAGTACAACAGCCGCCGGGCCGCCTTCGAGTTCTACCGCGCCATGGTCCTGTTCCACCGCAAGCATTTCGCCGGCGTCTGCTCGCCGGCCCTGAACCTGCTGATCTACGCGGGGATCCTGTGCAAGGCGTCTCTGGCCCTGCGGCAGCTCGTCCGACCGGCCGCGTCGACCGCAGACCGGACTGTGGCACCGGGGCCCCCATCGCGAACTTCTGCGATGGGGACCCCACCCCCGCCCTCGGGGGTGTCCTTTCGATCACAGCCGAGGGCGGCTGTGCCACAAGAGCGGATAGAGCCATTCGAAACAGACTCCAAATCCAGAATCCCCATAACCGAAGCACCGGCCCCAGGCCGGAAGCTCGACACCGCGCGAGCGGACAGAGCCATCCGCAGCAAACTCCAAACGGCTCCGCCCTGAGAAGAAGTTGGGAGTCTGATGTTTGATGGTTGATGTTTGATGTTCGCAGGAAACAGACTTCAAACTGGGAACTTTCACCTTCAAACCTCCCACATCAACCATCAAACTCCACACTTCCTAAGATAGTCTCAAGTTTGAAGTTTGAAGTGTTAAGCAAGAGCTTCCGACTTTACACTTCACAATTCCTAAGATAGTTGAACTTGTAGAACAGCCCCGCAAAGAAGAGCCGCTTGGCGATCGTCCGCGGCCGCTCGTGCCGATAGCGCCAGGCGGTGCGTGCCAGGCGCAAGCCGACGGCCGGGTGCCGCAGGAGGAACCATGCGGTCTTGCCCAGGACCGCGGCTACCAGCCAGCGATTGAAACGCCCGATCCGCCGCTCCAAGTCGATGGGGGAGAACTCGGGCGTGGCGATCA
>VGYL01000724.1 GCA_016872975.1 Planctomycetota bacterium | reverse complement strand
CGATCCGCGACCTGCCGCCCACGCCGCGTTACACCGAGCAGGCCTGGTACTTTACCGGCGTCGTCTATCGCCGGCATCTGGATGAGCCCCAGAAGGCGATTGCCTACTACGAGAAGGTGGTCCAGACTTGGCCGGACTATCAGTACGCCTGGAGCGCCCAGGCGATGCTGGCCCACTGTTACGAGACCCTGGCCCGCTCCGGTAGGATGAAGAAGGAAGAGGCCGAGCCGAAGATCGAGCAGGCGTTGACGACGACCGTCCAGAGGTATCCGGACTGCTCATTGGCCGGCCACGCGTGTATCACGCTCGCCGACCTTCAGTTGCAGAACCAGCGCTGGGATCAGGCGGCGGTCTACCTCCAGCAGTTCCTGGAACGATACCCGCAGGCCAGGGAGTGGCCCACCGCCCTGATCCTCCTGGGGATCACCTACGAGCGGCGGGACAAACCCGAGATCGCGGCGGAACTGTACCGCAGTTATCTGGCGAACGCCGGTCCGGACGATCCCCGCGTGAAAACGGTCAAGGCCAAGCTGGCGCTGGAAAAGGAGGTGAGAAAATGAACCGGCAACGGAAGCTTCTTGTGGGGGTTTGGACGCTGCTCTGGATTCTGCCGGTCGCCACCATAGCGTGTCCGCCGGACTGCGGCGACTGCTACTACTGGAATGGCTACTACTGCCAGCCAGAGGGCGACTGCCAGAGCGTCTATGGCTGTGCGCCGGAGTGCCATAGATGCGCGAACTGCGTCTGTGTGAGCGTTGACTTGTACTGCCGCTATGTGTACTCTGCCTGTCATTACTGCGACCCCAATGGCGAGTGTCGCAATTCTTGTGATCCGAATCAGGTCTGCATCAATGGCCAGTGTGTGACCGTGACACTGTCCGTGACCGCGAGCAAACAGGATCCGGCTCTCTGCGAAGACGTGACGTTCACGGCCACTACGGATCCCACTGGCTACGAGCAATACGTGACATGGTCCGCCCCCGGTGGGGAACCGGACTACGGCTACGAGGGCTCCACCTTCACCACACACTGGCCCTGCAAGGGCACCGGGACAGCGACGGCGACCCTGGGGAGCCTCAGCGCGAGTGCCAATGTCAATGTGGTCTTGCCGGAGGGGTGCGCCGAGGGCGGAAAATCGGTGAGTTTGCAGGCCACAGTTCTCAGCACCGAAGTCAACTGTCCAGCAGGTCCCTGTGGCAAAACGGCCCTCCTCGCTTTTCCCGAGCCGAGTGTCAGCGCCGCGTATGACGGCTGCGCATGGGCTTTCCAGGTGGCTGCCAACGCCTATGTCGAATCCGGTGTCTGTCGGTGGAACTTCGTCGAGACGACGGGTCCAGAGGACGTAAACAGCGCCACCTACTGCGGAGTGGTGTACAGATTCGTTGTTCGCAATGGATGCTATCCAAATGCTGATGGGACCATAAACTCGAACTCCGACTGTGTACTTGCGCACGAAGCGAAACATGTTGAGATCTTCGAGAGGGAGTTCGCCGACAGAAGTTCGTGGCTGGCAAGTCAGCCTTCGATGAGCGATATGGCCATCGACTGCTCTGACGCAAATACGACAACGTGCCAAGCGGCTGCAAGTGCGCGTCAGGCTGCCATTACCAGCGATGTGAGGCAAGCCTGCCTTGATGCATGGGCGGTCGCTGATGATGAGACTCTTGCTGAAGCGGCAGCCCAGATCTGCTTCTGGAGTGTTGCGGACGACCTGTGCAGTTACGCATATGGACACGGTTGGCCAGGTTGTCCTTACTGTCCCGAGTGAGTCTGTGATAATGGCTTTCTGGTGACGAAGCTGTATAATGGCATCTGTCTTTGCGAAAGGAGTTCAAGTATGAACGCGTTACGGATGCGGAAGGCGAAATTATACTGGGTGGCCTCTATATTGCTCTGCTCGGTGATTTCCTTCCCCAGCCTCACCGCCTTTGGTGATATTGCCCCTCTTAGTGATGTCGAGAGATTGCTTCTCAAGCAGGCCGGATATCCAACGGATACGGTCGAGCAAATTGTCGAGGCTACGGAGAGCGCGGACTATTCGGTTCGCTATGCAGCCATCCACCTACTTACAGAACGCACAGGGAAGAATGCGGTTCCGGTGCTGATGCGAGCCCTGTACGATCCTGAGAAGGTAGCTGTTCGCCGTCGTGCGGCGCAACTCCTCGGAACGTTGGGTGATCGCAGTGGCATCGAACAGATGCGGAAGGATTTCGGAGAGCTTAAGGCGAAAGCGGAGCTTCCTCCGCCCAACGATCCAAACATGAGTGATGCTGCCCGCAAGCGCATCCACAACGAAAAGAATGCAGCCCTTTACGATGCGCTTGGTGTCGCCAAGGTTTTGGCGGAGTTGGGGGATCTCCAAGGATATGAGTTGGCTGCCGCAGCCGCTTTCGAGGGCACGTGGGAACTGCACCGCGCCGAGGCAGTTCGTGTTCTGGTAGAGATCGCCGGCAAGGACAAGGGAGTGCTCAAGAGCCGGCAGATGGCACCGCTGACCGTATTGGCGGCCGTCGCCGACTCGGAGAAGAGCGCCTCCGTTATCTCTGCGCTTCTATCGTCAGCGGCCAAGTTGCCCCACGACGATGCGGTATTTGTCCTTGATAGAGCGAGGAAATCTCCAAATCAGTCGGAGGCCAAACGTAAAGAGGCTCAGGGCGTCATAGACCTACTGAAAGCCAGGAAGAAGGCGGCTGAGGAGCCTATCCGCTGACGCCCCGAGCGGAAACCTGCGAGTGAAGTATGAGGTACCGTTGTTGAAGGGAGATCTCCAATGTGTGCAGCCAAATTCTATTTGCGTTCGATGCGTAGCTACGCGTGTGTTTCCTTTTCTATATGCGGATTGTCAATGATCCTGCTGTGCCAGGGGTGCTCATCAAATGTGGCCGACCCACGAAAAGCGGACGCACAAGAATGCGTCAAACAGGAGGCTCGGAGTCAGCCCATGGAGATGCAGCAAGTTGTACGTGTAGACCTGCCACGGATCGTGGTGGACAAGATGACCTACGATTTCGCCGAGGTCAGGCCCGACAGCAAGAAGACGGCTACGTTCCGCCTAACGAACGCTGGAAGCAGTACCTTGAGAATCACCGATGTGCAGAGGTGCTGCGGGGCCGTGGTCAAGCTCGAGAAGAAGGAGCTGTCGCCCGGCGAGAGCGGTGTCCTGACGACGGAGTTTGTCGCGGGCTCTATGCCGCAGGCGCTGAACAAGAAGATTCGCCTTCTCACGAATGATCCGGAGAAACCGCAGATCGAGTTGGCGATTACGGGCAAAGTCGTTCCCACGCTGGCTTGGACGCCGCCCCGGTTCGAGATTGCGGCGTACCAGGAGATCATCACCTGTCCCGAGATCACGATCAAGAGCTTGGACGGCAAGCCCTTTGCGGTCAAGGGGTTCAGCGCGACGGGCGCGTGCCTCACGGCGGACTTCGATCCCAGCCATACCGCCAGCGAACTCACCCTCAAACCCCAGGTGGATCGAGCCAAACTGGCGGCTGCAGAATTCTCGAACGGGCGGGTCAAGATCGAGGTCACGCACCCGGATTACGAGGCAATTTACCTCGATTTCGCGATCAAGCCGGTGTTCGAGATTACGCCGGCGCGGATCTTCGTGGTGAACGCCGAGCCGGGCCGGGCGGTGCTGCGGACCCTGCAGGTGCAGGACCGGCGAACGACCGCGAGCGGCGATGTTGCCGGGCAGATCGAGTCCGTCACGTTCAAGGACGGCGGGCGAGTCGAAGTCCGCGGCGTCACGAACGGCGGCAAGGGCTGCGAGATGAGCCTGGCGATCTGGCCGGCCGGCGAGCAGACGCGGGAGTCCCTCTGGAGCGACCAGTTGCTGATCCAGATGAAAGAAGGGCGACAACTGACGATCCCGGTCCACGTGCTCTTCAAGACCCAGCCGCTGTAACATAGCACGGGGTGGACCGGCTCGTGAGGCGCTCTAGCGGGCTGCTGGAAGATCCGGCCCCGAGTTCTTTGACAAGAGAATAGGCGTAATTGTGAGATGAGCGGTTCACCTGATGGCGGACGGTTACCTGGACCAGTCGATCGCGCTGGAAAAGGCGGAGTCGGAC
>VGYL01000723.1 GCA_016872975.1 Planctomycetota bacterium | reverse complement strand
CATCCAGGGGGGCCATCTCAGGATCGCTGGCAGCGCTTGCCAAGGAGAGGAAACAAGGGTATTTTGAATCTGTCGTTGCGGAGGATAGGGCTCTGCTGAGAAGCAACCTGAGCGCCGCAGCGGCCCAGTGGCACGGCGACGCCGCTCAGACGGGGCGTCGCCCTCTTGCCCTTACCATGCTATTGGCCCAAAGCGGAAAATCTCCTTCGCACGACCGCTTCGGGCGTGCCTCCATTATGGAAGTACGCTAAAGCCGGATGAGCCGGAAAAACAAAGCCAATTTCCGGCGGGCGGCCGCACAGCCGGGGCACGGGCGCTCGCGCCCGTGGATACTCATGGGCGGGACGCCCATGCTACTTTCCGGCGGGCGGTCGGCCAGCGAGGGCATGGGGCCAGAACCCTGCCGGTCCTGCCGACACGGGCAAGATGCCCGTGGTACTCATGGGCGGGACGCCCATGCTACGAGAACGCCTGACGGCGTCACTACGAACGCGCGAAACAAAGCCAAACTTGGGCGGGCTGGGGTATCTGGGGGACGGCTCGTCGGGGACCTTCCGTGCGAAACAAAGCCAATTTCGGCGACGGCGCCAGAAGGGGCAAAGGCTTTGCGGGAAAGGAGTTATGGTGAATCGGACCTGCGATCGGCCTCGAGAAAACAAAGCCAATCGGGGGCACGGGGCCGGAGGGACGGGGCGCGAGGCTGTAGTACGAACAAAGCCAATCTGGTGGTGGCGGGAGGCCGCTGGAAGAACAGTCCGGGTCGTGGAGCCGGGCCAATCGCGGCACGCGAACCGTCACGAGCACGGACGTCCTGGGCCATGCGACGACCGGCCCGTACGACGGGCAGGCCGGGCCGGAGTCGGCCCGGGGACGGTATTTCTTCGCTTGACAGGAACCCTGTGCGGATGCTCCCCTTGTCCCCCTTACTGCGCGACCTTGATCGAGCCGAGGATGTACCAGCCGTCGGTCGTGGGCAGGTCGGTGCCGAGGCGGATGTAGGGAGCCGCGTCGCCGGCCTTTCGCGTCAGCGCCAGGGCGAGGCGGTACTCGCCCGGTGGGATATTCAGGCATTGCACGCGGGCCTTCTCGACGATGGGCCCGCCGGGCATCCATTTGGCCGGATGGCACTCCTGCGGCCATGCGATGTGGCACAGCCGCCCCCGGCTGTGATCCGTCGATCCCTCAGCCGAGGGCGGCTGAGCTACATGTTCTGCCTCAGCCGAGGGCGGCTGAGCTACCTCTTCCAGCAGCGCGACGGCGACCGCGCAGGGAATGTAGATGGGGGCGACGCCCTGGTTGAGCCAGGTCAGCTCCAGGTCGAAGCCGTCGCGGGCGGCGCGGGCGGGGAACGAGACCCGTTGCAGGTGGAAATGATAGCCGATGCGGTTGGTCAGGCGCTCGACGAGGGCGCGGTTCTCCTGGAGCAGGCGGAGGCCGGAGGGGCCGCCACGGCCGAGATCGACCCAGGTGGGCTTGCCGTTCTCGACGCATTCTTCGAGGCGAAAGCCGCAGCCGTTCTTGTCCTTTTGGCCGTCCCACCAGCCGCGTCGCTTGACGCCGTCGTAGTTGTCGAAGAGCTCGAAGACACCCGGGGCGAGTCCGAAGCCGATCGCGGTTTCGTGGCCGTCGCTGTTGCCGCAGATGCCGTCGCGGCGCGGGGCGATGCGATGCTCAAGTACGGCCCAGTCGAAGATCGGCTTGAGCGGGCCGAAACGGCCCAGGTGGGCGTTGCGAGAAAGGCACAGTTGGGTCTTCTGGAAGGCATCCAGGTGCATCTCCACATGCCGGCGGAACTGCTCCGGGGCGATGTCCGGCCCGCCGAACGGGTGCATGTGGGCCTCGCCCCAGTTGCCGTAGGAGCGGATGTCGAGGACCGCGATCCGCGGGTCGCCGTCGTAGCGGCGCGCGAACGCCCGCAGGAAGTGGGCGAACTTGTCGAGAAAGACCGGGTCGTCAAATACCGGGGCCACCTTTTTGCCCGGGGTGCCGGTCGTGGACTGGGTCGGGTTGAGCATGATCTCGATCTTCTTGGCCCCCGCGTCGAAGACCCACCTGGGCGTGACGTACCCTTCCGGCGCACGGCTGTGGGTGTTCGCGGACATGATGCCAAGATTGCAGACCCGGTCGAGCCGGCCCCAACTGTCGAGAAAACGGTCCACGGCGGTCCAGTCATACTGCCCTTCCCGGGGCTCGACGCCGGCCCAGTCGAACCGCATCACGCCCATGCCCGCCAGCTCCAGTACCTCCTTGGGGTGACGGTCCGGCAGGCCCGAGACCGACCAGCCCTTGCCCGGACTGAGCAGCACGCCCGCTCGCGGCTTGGGTTCGATGGTGGTGATCGGGTCTGGTAGCCCAGCCGCCCTCGGCTGTGACTCCTTGTTCCCCCAGCCGAGGGCGGCTGGGCTACATGGAGAGAGCCGGATGGCCTGGCCGCCGCGGGCGGGCAGGGCCATCTTCAGGACTGTGTTACGATCGACCGTAATTCGCTCGATCCGGACGTGAGTCCGCGTCGGGACGGTCGGGTCATCCGAGTAGACGTGCGCCGTGTACTGCTTGTTTGCGTCCAGGAATTCGAGAGGGACATCGAGCGCGCGGGGTTCGTCGCTGTTCATACCGCCGAGGAACCAGTTGTCCCCGCTGCGCCGCGCGATCACGGCGTACTCGCCGATGCGGCCGTGCAGGACCCTGGTATCGTCCCAGACCGTCGGGCAATGGGCGAAGAACTCCAGCTCGGGCTCGTCGCCGATCACGTTGAGCGCATCCGGGGCGCGGCCGGTCACCTCGCGCGAGATGAACGGCCGGTCGTACCAGAACACGAACTGCCAGGGACTGTAGAAGCAGACCATCTTGGCAAGCTGGTAGCCGTGCGTGGACTGGCGGTTCACCCGCTCGTCGTAGTAGCAGATCGTGTTGTCGCCCGCGCCGGCGAGCATCCGCGTGAACAGCGTGGTCAGCGACATCGTGTTGGGCTGGCGCTCCTCGTCGCCGCGGATGCCCTCCTGGGTCATGAAGTTGGGATAGGTCCGCGACCAGCCGGTCGGGCGGTACTCGTCGTGCACATCGACCATCAGTTGGTGCTCGGCGGCTTTGCGGATGGCCTCGTGCAGCCAGATCGTCCCTTTCTGTGAGCCGACGTTGACGAAGCCGTACTTGAGGCCCTTGACGCCCCACTGCCGATAGAGGGGCAGCAATTCGTCCAACTGCCGCTCCAGGGCCCGGCGGTTCACGTACAGGATGATCCCAATGCCGTGCGCGCGGGCGTAGCGGATGACCTCGTGCAGATCGAGCGGCCCCTGCGATCGCTTCGGATCGACGTTGACCGCCCGGGCGTCGGAGGCGTCGTCGTACTCATGGCCGTACCAGCCCGCGTCGAACTCGACGTACTGGAGGTTGTTCTTGACGGCGAAGTCCACGCAGGCCTTGCCGCCCGCGGTGGTCAGGGTCACCTCGCGGATGACCTTGCCCGGCTTGATCCAGGAGGTGTCCGCGAGGGCACACTCATCGTTGAGGTTCAGAAGGATATCGTTGCGCTCCAGCAACTGCCCGGGGCTGTCGGCGAGCATGATGACGCGCCAGGGCGTCCGCAAGGGCAGCGGCAAAGAGACCTCGCCGCCCAGCTCGGCGACCAGACCAAGTGTCGCAACCGCCGTGGCGAGGGCGTTCCGCCCTTGCGTGTCGTGGGCATCCGGCCCGCGATTCGACGGCGAGACGCCCTCGACACGGGAGGCAAGGCCAAGATGGCCTCGCGACGCAAGGGCGGGACGCCCTCGCCACGCGGCCGGGCCACCTGGTGATAGCTTCATCCGCGCATAATCCACCAGCCGCGCCTCGGCGATCGCGGCGTACCTGTCGTCCGCCAGTTGCACCACCAGCGGCCGCTCGCAGCCGCGTTGGATCCGGCTGATCGGCACACGGGTGTAGACGCCCTGGGCCGAGTACGTCGCCCACGCGGGGAAGTCGGCCGGGAAGCGGAATTCCGGGCCTGGTTCAGACCCGGGTAACAGTCTGGGTGGGTGGCAGCGGCAAGGCCGCAGGCTTTGCGCAGGCCTTGCCGATGGCGGACAAGCAAGACCATC
>VGYL01000722.1 GCA_016872975.1 Planctomycetota bacterium | reverse complement strand
AGGACAACCCGCGGCGCGAAACCGCCGCCTTGCAGGACGAGCTGGAATCCCGCATCCGCACCATCACCGAAAACCAGATCGAAAGCCTCTCCGAGATCACGCAGTTATAGCCGGCGCCGGAGAAGGTACGCTCCGCACAAGTTACTGGGTGTCACGGGCGATAAAGCGCGCGATATGATCGACGAACGACTTGGTTGGCTCAAGCCAGAGGCGGACCCTCTCGGCATCGAACACGACAAGGTCTTCATAGTCGCCTTTCTGGCGGCTATCGAACAACAGGTCATAATGGTCGCCCATCTCTTTGGAGACATGTCCTGGCTTGATGTAGTCGCGATGCAGCAACGCACGCGCGTGGCTGTGCTTGCTCGTTGACAGGTTCTGGGTCAGGAGCAAGGCCGAGACCGCATAGAAGCACGCATAGTAGAGCCGATTCACACAGGCATTGGTGTGGCCTGCGTCCAGAAGGAGTTTGGCCTCTTCCAGCGTCTGCCGGGCTCGCTCCAATCGGTAACCAACCAGGACTTGTCTTTCCGGACTCACAGGAGCACGCCCTCGCGATCGACATTCTCGTGAAACGGCATGGCCCGGTAGAGTCTGGAACTCCAGAGGGCACGATCATGGATAGAGAGGGTCAGCACGGCCCCGTTCTCCTGCAGGGGGGAGATATTGGAGACCAACTGCTCGTGCAAGACCAGATCGTCGCCGTGATCGACAAGGACGAGGAGATCGTAGTCGGAATCGTCCTTGGCATCGCCTCTGGCCCGTGATCCGTAGAGGATGACATCGGCATCCGGAACGACGGCCCGAATGGCTTGCTTGCACCGCTGCAACAGGTCGGTGTCCGCTGTCTTCGCTTGCCAGGATTCGTACGCCATCATGATGTCGGGTTCCACAAAAGGTTTCTCGATCGCCAAGTGCATGATACCCGATTTGTCTGCACTTGTAAATGCCCATGTGGCGATGGTCCGGGGTTCCCCCGTAGTCCTGAGCAATTGACAGGAGCAGCCGATCCGATCGGTCATCGACGCCTACAAGATGTCCGCCGACAAGAAGGCCGGCTGGATGAAAGTCGAGTTGCGGCCGTAGCGGCTCAGTACTTCCGTCGGAACCGGGCGGTGGGGATGTTCATCAGCTTGCGGTACTTGGCGACCGTGCGCCGGGCCAGATTGGGGATGCCCGCCTCGGCCAGCTTCGCCTTGATCTGGTCGTCGTTGAGGGGCTTGGTCTTGTCCTCCTCGTCGATGATCTGCTGGAGCTGGACGCGGATCGCCTCCCAACTGTGGGCCTGGCCGCTGGTGTCCTCGGTGCCGCCGCTGAAGAACTTGCGCAGCGGCAGGATGCCCCAGGCGCACTGCATGTACTTGCCGGAGACCGCCCGCGAGACCGTGGCCAGGTGCACGCCCACCTCCTGGGCGACCGTCGCCATCGGCAGCGGCCGCAGATGCAGCGGCCCGTGCTCGAAGAAATCCCGCTGGTGCCGCACGATGGTCCGGGCGACCTTGAGCAGGGTGTGCTTGCGCTGCTCGATCGCCTCGATGATCCAGTGGGCCGAGCGGATGTTGTTCTGGAGGAACTTGCGCGTGTTTTCGTTCGTCTGGCCGTCGTCGGCCATCCGCGTGTAGAAGGGGTTCAGGCGCAGGCTGGGCAGGCTGCTGTCGGCCAGGCGGACGGAGAAATCGCCCGACCCGTTGGGCGGCTCGACGATGACATCGGGTGTGATGGGGATGCTCTCGTTGCGCCCGACCTGCAGGCCGGGCGAGCTGTCCAGCTTGCTCAGCCGCCGGATCGCCTGGTTGAGCCGCTCGAGGCGGCACTCCATCCTGCGGGCGATCTCGGGCAGCCGGTTCTCCAGCAGCGCCTCCATGTGATCGGCGATCAGGCGGTACTCGAAGCTCAGCTCCTCGCTGCTCTGGGCCAGTTGGATCAGCAGGCACTCCCGCAGGTCCCGCGCCCCGACGCCGGGCGGGTCCAACTGCTGGATCAGCCGCAGCGCCCGGACGAGATCGCCGGGCGTGAAATCCTTCTGGTCTTTGGTGTACAACTGCTCGAGCGGCACGCTCAGATAGCCGCGCACGTCGAGGTAGTCGATGATCGCCGTGCCGGCCTTTTTCACCGGCTCCTCGGCCTCGACCAGCAGCCACTGCTCGGCGAGGTAGTCGTGCAGGGATTGCGGGGGGGCCGCCACGTTCTTGAGGGCCTCGAGCTTCGGGTCCTTCTCCTCGCCGTCTCGGCGGACGTGATAGGGGCCGGACTGATCGATGAACTCCTTGAAGTCGTCTTCGATGCTGTCGAGCCGCTCGAAATCGTCGGCCTTGTTCTGGTCGGTGTTGAGGATGAGGGCCTTCTCCCCGATGTCGTCGCCGGCCGGCGGCTCCGGCGGGGCCGCGTCCTCGCCGATCGGGTCATCTTCCTCCAACTCAAGGACGGGATTGCTGTTGAGCTCCTGCTCGATCCGCTCCTGCAGGGCGAGGATGGGAAGCTGGAGAATCTCCATGGACTGGATCATGTGCGGCGCGAGCTTCATGCGCTGCTCCATCCGCATCTGTCCTGTCATTTCCAGCTTCATGCCGCTACCTGCGCATCCGGGACCTGGGACCGTGTTTCCACCATGGACCTATGATAGCCTCCCCGCCGTTTTCGTCAACAACGGTGACTTGCCACGCATCTCTTGCCGGCGGCTCGACGCGCTGTCAGATCTGGCTTGGTTCAAGAAACAGCCCTCTCGGATACCAAAGGATGGGTGGCAGCGGCAAGGCCGAAGGCTTTGCGCAGGCCTTGCCGATGGTGGAGAGGCAAGACCATCGGCAAGCTCCGAAGACTGCGCTTGCCGCTGCCACCCACTCAGACTGTTACCCGGTTCTGGACCAGGCCTCAGATTTGGGGTGGAGGAAAAGGGGACATTCTGCTTTTCCCTCTGCGGGAAGGAAAAGTAGAATGTCCCCTTTTCCAGAGGGGGTTCGGGCCCCGTCAGGACGCCCGCGCAGGCCCGGTCAGGCGCCCGGGCCGGGCCTGCGCCGTTCACGCCGGGCGGTGAGGCGGCTCCGGGCACTCGGGGATTCCGTCCTATCGTGGGGCGGTTTCCTGGAGGGTCCTCTTGGACCCGGCTTGGCTCCGACCGGTCTCCCCGGGCCAGTCGACCTTGGCGGCCCATTCGGCGAGCGGGGTGGGGCGAATGCCCGACTCACGGGAGGTGGCGGGGATATCCGCGTCATAGCCGACCGCGTCAAACCATTCGAGCATGAGGGCGTAATCCTCGCTGTACCGCCGGACCTCTTCGATGGAGGCCCGAACGAACTCGATCTTCCAACCGGCGGCCGCACTGAGGATCTCGGCCGTTTCCGGCATCGTCTTGGCGTCGGAAGCTATGTCGATGGCCCGCCCGTTCAGGGCCTCGTGGTTCTCGAAGGCCCAGGCGCCGTACTTGCCGATGTCTTCGACCGCGATCATCTGGAGCACGGTCGCCGGTTCCAAGGCCATCATGAGTTTGCCTTCCGCCAGGCCGGCTTTGTTCTGCGGCAGGAGGAAGTTCTCCATGAAGAACACCGGCCGCAGGATCGTGTAGGAGGGGAAGTCCAGGCTCCGTACCGTCTCTTCGATCCGCCACTTGTTCTCGAAATGCGGGATTCCCGTGCCGCGGTGGGCCGATCCGACGGACGAGTATAGGTAATGCCGGACCCCGGCGTCGCGGGCCACCCGGGCGAAGCGCTTGCCTTGCTCTTCCTCCCGCTCGACGCCCGCCTCCCAGGTGTTCTGGACCGCGAACGTGCCCCAGACCCCTTTGACCGCCTCGGCCAGGGATGCCGCATCGTCCAGATCGCCTCGGACGATCTCGGCCCCGAGTTGCGCCAGGACTTGCGCTTCCTCGCCTTGCGGTTTTCGGGTCATGGCGCGGACGCTATAACCGCGTGCCAGCAACTCCCGGGCGACGGCGCCGCCTTGTTTACCTGTGGCCCCGGTTACCAGAATGGTTCCTTCCTCTTTCATTTTGCACCCCCGTTCAAGAATCCCGGAATGGTCGGGCAAACTCAGAGTTGTTCACCCGCTGTTCCGGCATTTCACAGTTGCCATTTTGCATCCTTCCA
>VGYL01000721.1 GCA_016872975.1 Planctomycetota bacterium | reverse complement strand
GCTTCTCCGGATTGACCTTGCCACCGCGCTTCTCGGTCCACCTCCGCAATCCTATGTCCCAAAGCGCCAGGGCCTGCAAGGCGGACGTCTTCCCGGAGTTGTTCGGTCCCACAAACACAACGGGGTTGCCCAGTTCGATGTCTACATGGGAGAACCGCTTGAACTTGCGTATCACAACTCTGGTCAGCATCCAGCCACCACGAAGTCGTCACCCCGGCACACCTCTGCGTCTGACAATATCACAACAAGTATCCACACACTATACACCGCCTTGGCGCGGATTGGCAAGAGACGATTATCGCATGGGCAGGCAACGCGGTTCTACTTCGATCGAGCCGCTGGTGGTCATTGCCATCATTGCGCTGCTGATGGCGGTGCTGATGCCGGCCTTGCAGCGGGTCAAACGACAGGCCCGGGGCGTGGCGTGCCTGAACCGGCACGACGGCTTCGTGAACGGCCTGTTTCTCGACTTCTCCACCCAGAACATCGGGCTCAAGGAGTTGTGGACGTTCAAATGGCATCGCCAGTTCGACACGCGCGGTCCCTGGACCACCGCCGGCGGCTGTCAGCCGAACGACTGGCCGGCGTGGATGCGACGGTTCAAAGACTATTGACCGCGCGGGGCCGTGATCGTCTTCGTAGGTCGTGCGTCCTCGCACGACGTCCATAGGCGAGCGGGGACGCTCGCCCTACGAGGATCGGTCTCTGATGAGTTTTGACGAGCAAGTTCGGTAATGTGTAGGGTGGGGCTTGCCCCACCGCTTTCCTTGGGTCCGGCTTCCTGGTGGGGCAAGCCCCACCCTACAACCGCACGTTGCCTGGCGCGAGGCACATCGGCGACACGACGGGTGCGGCGCGATTACCGGTTTTGTCCGTCAAAATTCATTAGAATTTGAGGATCGAGCTCGTTCGTCAGACGTTGTCGAGACGCGTGCTACCGGATGAAGGCTATCGGGATTTTCCGGCCGCCGCACCGCCTGCTCCGGTGGCAACGGGCCAGACTTTGAGGACCTGCTTTCCACCCTTGGGCAGCTCGAACGGGCCCGGATACGGATTGGCGGCATTGCGCCTCCTGCCGAAGTAGTCGCGGTCGAGGCGGTAGGGCGTGCCGTCGGGCTGCTCGTAGGGCAGATCCGGGATCTTCGCCTTGGCGAGCCGCTCGGTCGTCACGAGCTGACGCGGCGCCTCGAGCCACGCCTTGTCGAGCGCGATCTGCAGGGAGACGGCGTTCTTCTCTTCGGTCAGTTGCAGGGCCGGGTCGAACTGGGGCTGCACCAGCGGATTAGGCTCCTGCTGGGCGGGTTGAGCGCCTTTGAGAAAGACGTTGCCGGCCAGGTACGTGGGCAGGGCCGCCTTGTTGTAGGGCGCCAGGCCGTCGTGACCCACGAAGACATTGTTGTAGAACCGGCTGTCGCCGCCTTCGATATTCTGCAGACCGGCCACCGCCGTGCTGTGCGCCGGGTGGAACGGCGTCTCGCGTCTGAGCTCCGGACGCAGCACAAGGCGGCCGGCGAACAGATTGTGCGCGTAGGCGCCGCCCTGTGACATGTCGTGCAGGACGATCGGCGAGAGGAAGATGTTGTGGTCCACCATGAACGGGCCGTGGTTGACTTCCACGAACAGGTCCTCCGACGGGCCGTTGTCGTGCAGCAGGTTTCGCGTGACGCGCGTGCCCTGGGTCATCCAATCCAGCCAGATTCCCCGGCACGTGCGGTAGATGTGGTTGCGGCTGATCTCGGTGTCGATCGCGCCGTGGATCTTGATGCCGGCCATCTCCGCCCCCGAGAACAGTTGCCGAATATGAATATCGTGAATCACGTTGCCGGCGATCGTGCAGAACACCGCCCCCAGACTGCCGACGAGGCCCGCCTGCTCGCAGTGCGAGATCCGGTTGTTCCGCACCACGTGGTGGCCGATGTTGTCTTTGGACCAGCCGTTCTCCAGGGCCCGGTTGATCGTCAGGACGTAGCCCTCGGCGGTGTTCTGCGAGGTGTTGTCCCACTGATCGCCGTACTTGCCCAGCGTGATTCCCACGCAGGTCGAGTAGCGGATGTCGTTGTCCTCGATGATCCAGCCCTTGCTCCAGTGGGTGCCCAGCAGGCCGATCTGCTCGGCGGTGGGCGGCGCCCAGGGCGTGGCGGCGTGCATCATGGTGAAGCCGCGCACCGTGAGGTAGTTGACGCCCGGCTTGGCGGGGTAGAACACGGTCCGGCGGACGTTGATCTCGACCTCGGCCCCGTTGGGATTGACACCCGGGAACTGCGCCCAAATGGTGGTATTCGTCTCGTCCACCCGGGCAAACCACAGGGGATTGTCCCAGGCCTCTTTCGATTCCTTGGAGGCGTCGGTCCCGGCTGCGCGGAACACCAGGCAGAGGGTCCTGACCCCGCTGGTCGGTTTGATCTTGGCGCGGAACGAGGACCACGACTGCCAGCCGCCGGTGTTCGGCACCGAGCAGGTGCCGAGCAGATTGCCCTCCGGCCCGTCCAGGCGGATCTCGATGATCCCGCCGCGGGTCGCGGACGCGGCGCGAATCTCGATCTGCCTGCTGCCCCGCCCGAAATCGACCTGCTCATAGCGCGCCCAGTCGCCATGGTCGATCCAGCCGATACATTCCCCGCCCTCCGAGCAGGCGGCCTTATCCACCCCGCGTTGCGCGGCAAAGGCGGCCGCCGAGATCCGCCCGGCGCCTGGCGAGCCCGGGTCGCGGGCCTCCTGTGCGGGGCCGTCCTCGATGCAACGCAGCCAAGCCACGTTCAGCAGATAGCCCTGGTCCTGCCCTTGGACGCTCGCCAGCGGGGTGTCCCCCACGGGTTTGAGCACATCGTCCAGGTTGGCTGCTTCCGTGAGCCAATGACCGTTCAGATAGACCGCCCCGGTGTGATGGTCCCGGCCCCGGCGGTTGAACCAGTCGCCGCTGATCAGGTCGGCGTAGGGGTTGAACTCCCCGAAAAAGCTGTTGGGGATGACGGTCTTCCAGGTATCGTTTTGCACCTTCTGCCAGCCTTTGACAGCTTCGGAGCCCTTGAGGACGACCTTCGCGCCGCGTGCGGCCTGGTAGACGATGCGCTTCTTGTCGGACTCGCCGCCGCGCGGCGGGTTGATCCGCTCCCGGTAGACGCCTTCATGCACGGTGACCACGTCGCCGGGCTGTGCCACCTTCGCGGCCGCCGAGATGGTCCGCAGGGGCTTGGCGGCGGTACCCTCCTGCGCATCGTCGCCGCGGACAGAAACATGATACTCCCGGGCCGAGGCTGTCGCGACGGCCGCCACAGTCAATAGAACGATCGCTGCACTTGTCCTCATCTGGCTCATTCCTTTCATAATGATCGTGGAGCGGTTGCGGTTGCGAAGCTCGTGTCGGTTACGTCGAGCGCAGGACGTCCTGCCGCTCGCTCCACGCAACCGTTCTACGAAACGAGCCGCACAACCGCAACCGCGTTCCGATTCCTGCCACGGCTGCTCTTATCGTAGCATGGGCGTCCCGCCCATGAGTACCACGGGCGTCCCGCCCGTGGCAAGGGCCAAGATGCCCTGCAACTCCTAGTGCTTCATGACAATTGACTTTCCAGGTGGGTGGCAGCGGCAAGCGCAGCTTGCCGATGGTTTACCCATCCGCCATCGGCAAGCTCCGAAGACTCCGCTTGCCGCTGCCACCCGTCGCCTCTACCCGGAGGTTCGATTGTCATGAAGCACTAGTCGCTTGCGCCGCATTGTTCTGCACATCTTTACCTTATTGCAGAGGGTGGCATCGCCAAAGGCTCTGCCTTTGACGATGGTTGGTGTCGCGGGCATCTTGCCCGCGTGTGTCGCAGGCGCGAGCGCCTTCGACTCGAGGGCCAGAGGCCGTCGGCACGCGCGGGCGCTCGCGCCTGCGACACAGCCATCGTCAAGGCCTTAGGCCTTGGCGATGCCACCCCGTCGGTTTTACCATGCCGCAATATGTAGAACAATGAGGCATCTTGTCCATCAGTCGCGGGGCCATCTTGGTCCTGTCTCATGGGCGGGACGCCCATGCTACTCATGGGCAAGATGCCCATGCTACTCATGGGCGGGACGCCCATGCTACTTCTTGTAGCCCAGT
>VGYL01000720.1 GCA_016872975.1 Planctomycetota bacterium | reverse complement strand
CAGCGGGGCGGCAGTCAGCCTTCAGTTGCGCCGGCTGGCCGACGAACTCCCGTCGAATGCTCCGCTCCGCACACGAGTGGACAGGATTCTGGCGGCGTTGGCCGATCCAGAGGCAGGTCCGCCGTAACTTGATTGTATAGGAATTTGTTTTTGTGGATAACTCCTGGGGCTCTGGGGACCTTGGGGATAATGGGCAAGTGTGTTGCTTGTGGAAAACCCAAAAAGTCCGCGGCGCAGCCGGGATAAGTTCTATTTTAAGGGCTGACCCCGTGTTCTCCCGTGGTATAACAGCTTATCGGCGTAGAGACGTTTCTCGTAGCGTTGTAGTATTACGTGGCCCTCTCGAAATTATCTGGAAAGAACCTTCAGTCGTTGCGCGTTAGGAACACGGATTCCAATCTCAGTCCCATCATCCCCCGGATCCTGTCATGGCGAGCAGCGCCGCGACGCGGCAATCTCCATCTGCGTCCATCAGCGTTCCTCCGCGGTTCACCACGAAACCCATTATCACCCTGCCCTACCCCGAAGCAATCCCGCCCACGTCCCTCCAGAAAAGACACCTGCCACCCTCAAGTCTCCCCTCTTTCGACACCTGACCCCGCAATTGCCTAACTTTTAATTTAAGGGCTGGCCCCGCGAAGCGCCGGGAGAGCCTCCAGGAGACGCCGGCCTTGATCCTGGACATTCGTGACAACCGCGGCGGGTATGGTACGGCCCACAACCGCATCGTGGGACGGTTCCTCCCGTCGCGCCGGAAGGTGGCCGTGAGCTACGTCAAGAGCGGCCCCGGCCACCACGAGTTCCGCACCACGGAGGTCTACTGCGAGCCGGCCGGCCCGTGGCAATACACGAAACCCGTGACGCTCCTGCTGAACGCCATGACCGGCAGCGCCGCGGACCTGTTCGCGTGCTACATGATCAGCACCGGCCGGCCGGTGACCATCGGTTCCACGACGCACGGGAACTTGACCGGCGTGGGACTCTACGTGCTGCTTTCCTGCGGGCTGATCGTCCGGGTCTCCCACGGCTACGTCTGCGACGCCAACGGCCGGATCATCGAAGGAAACGGCAACATGCCCCAGATCGAAGTCGCCCCTACCTTGAGCGACGTGAGGGAGGAGAGAGATACGGTGCTCGAACGTGCGGTGGCGGAGTTGAAGACCCGAGTCCGTACGGAAGCCTCGTCTACCCGAATCTCTCGGAATAGAACTGGAGCAGCCAGAGCAGTAACCATGGTTCGACGATCGCGTTGATGGTGCCGTGACAGAGGACCGGGCCCAGGAGGTTGCGTTGGCCCATCAGGTATAATCCGCCCAAGGCCATCCCGACCACCAGGGTGCACCGGACCCTGCGCGTCCGGCAAAACGAGAAAGCCCCGCCGTCTGCGACAGGGCCTTCTCCGGTCCGATGGGGCCTATGGTAAGAGATGCAGCTTCATCCCGCGCGCGGGATCCTGTGATTCCGCGCCCGGCGGTATCTCCGATGGGCAACGATCCCGACGATAGGCAGACCACCCAGACCGAGCCAGGCGGCGTTCTCTTCCACCGCGGATTCCAGGCTCAGCGGCGTGTAGTCCGCCGGGATGTTCGGGTCGAAGATCCCTTCCGGCAGTTCGACGTTCCACTGGAAGTCGTGTGCGGTGAAGACGGCGTGTACCTCCCTGTACCCATTCAAGAGGCCTCGATCCGCGTCGATCTCCATCTCGATCCCGACCGGCAAAGCGCTGTCGGCATCGATCCAAAGCCGGGCGGTCAAGTCCCGGATCGGAAAAAGGTACTTCGTGTAGGTCGGCAGCCAAGAAAGGTCGATATCGGTTGCTTCAAATCCTTCCACGTCGAAGCCTCCGAAATGAGAGCGACCCAGCTTGGTGTACGGGAGCGAGGTGAAGTACTCGACTACGCCGGACGGGGCCATCAACTGGATGAACAACTCGTAGAGGTGGCCGGGGGCGGGAGACCGGATGTATTTCTTGAGCGGGGGCAGTACGATGATGGCTTCCTGGGACTCGCGCAGGAAGCAGATGCGGTGCAGGAGAACGCCATTGGGATCATACTGCTCCTCGACCATTCCGATATCCGACGAGAAGTACTTCCTGACCCGGGCCTCGAAGAAGGGTTTGTCCTCTCCGGGGCGCCAGGCGAGGCGCTTCTCCTGGTGCATCACCGTGCGTGTGTCGCTGAGCTTCTGGGCCACCTCGGCCAGGACCATGCCGTGAGAGCTCTCGAAAAAGCTGAATGGATTCGTGAGGATCAGGGAGGCCGCAACGACAATCGTGGCGGCGACGGAGTATCTTGTGGCTTTGCTTTCCATGATGGTTCTCCAGAGGGTTGGACCGGGCAGCCATGCCGGCGGTCGGTGGTGTGGGGTTCGGGCCAGAGCCGCGCCGGCGTCGCTCAGGATGCGATCGTCGATCGCCGGACCCGCCCGGAGGCGGGCACGCCCAACGATCCGTTGTACTTGTCTTGCAGATGTCATGGACGCGATCCCCTACAAAAGGGTTCTGAGTTCTTCGATGCCGTAGCGGTAACGGCTCTGAACCGTATTGATGGAAATCTCCAGGTGCTCGGCGATCTCGCGAAACCGCATTTGTCCCTGGAGATGCAACGTAATCACCTCGCGCTGCTCGGCCGGCAGTTGCGCCACGGCGTCGAAGACTCGCTGCGACTCCTCCGCCGCCATCGAGTCGCGCACCGGGCAATCGCGGCTCTGAGGCTCATCCGTGGGTGGCTCGGGCGGTCGGTGCCGGCTCTTGCGCATGTTCTTGGCCCGATTCGCCACGCAGCGCACCAGATAACCGCGGAGACTGCGGTTGACACGCAGGTCCGCAGGGGCTTCGGCGAAGTGCACGAAGACATCATGCACGCAATCTTCGGCCGCGTGGACCTCGCCGAGCAGGGACATCGCCACGGTCAGCAGATCGTTCCTGTACCGATGATAGATCTGCTGCAGGGCCTCGATCTCCCCGCGCCGCAAGCGCTGGACCAGCCGTCTGTCTCTCAAAGCCGCCCTTTCTGCACCCGATACCGGTTGAGCGTTTCACCGTATTCAAGACAATCGAACCATCGATTTTAGTCTACCGGTCCCGCGTGCGATACGCGGACCCTAAGGGGCACGCGGTTCATGGGAAGGGGGCGGTCAGATCTGGGCCGAGACAGCGATCAGTAGGACGGCCGACAGAATGGCGGTCCAAAGCCACACGGGGCCGAACATTCTGGTGGTTTGCTTGTAGGTCCCGTACTGCTCCCGAAACCGCACTCCCATATCTCCTCTCTCCTCCTGCAACACCAGTGTGAAGTACATCACGAAGAGGGCGGGGAAGACCAGCAAGCCGTCCGGGTTCCGAGTCAACAGGGCCAATCCCAGAGAAGTCCAGAGGATTCCCACGTAAATAGGATGCCGGAAATACCGATAGGCGCGCCAAGTGATCAGTCCCTCCTGCGAGTCTTGCAGGCCGACGGCCTTTCTCTGTCGCAGGGCAAGGAGTGCCAGCCCCATTCCGGCACAAACCAAGACCGCCCCAACGGCGCCAAAGCCGACGCAGACGGTTCCAGGCCGCAACCAGCCTGGCCGGGCGTTCCAGCCTCCGGCGGGCGGCAGAGTCACGAGGGCGAAGGTGACGGCGAGGTGGGCCGTCACGAGAGCGACGTTGACGACTCTGCTCCTGGCCAGCCGTGCATACTTTCTGCGATGGCGAAGCAGAAGAGAATCGGCGCCTACCATCGCCCCCAACATGACCAGCAACACTATACGGATCACCCACATGTGCCGACTCCCAGGGATGAGCTACCGATTGCAGTCTACGGCATACACCTGCCGGATGCAACCAGTAAAGAAGCCCTGCACAGGGGGCAGGGCTTTCCGGGGTCCAACTTCGTGTGTCGGGATAGAACCACCCTCACTCGCCACCGGCGGTCTTGTGAGTCCGGGTTCGTTGCCGTCTTCGGCGGGCAACGATCCCGGCGATAGGCAGGGCGCCCGCGGCGAGCCAGGCGGCCTTTTCCCGGGCGGCGGCTCCCGGATTCAGCGGCTGGTAGTCGTCCGGGATCGCGGGCAGGAATTGGGCGTCGTCGAGTTCCACGCCGTAGTCCCAGCGGTCG
>VGYL01000719.1 GCA_016872975.1 Planctomycetota bacterium | reverse complement strand
CTTCATGACAATTGACTTTCCAGGTGGGTGGCAGCGGCAAGCGCAGCTTGCCGATGGTTTGCCTATCCGCCATCGGCAAGCTCCGAAGACTCCGCTTGCCGCTGCCACCCGTCGCCCCTACCCGGAGGTTCAATTGTCATGAAGCACTATTACCGCATTTCACAAATACCCCGACCATGAGGAGGAGGTTGCTTCGTCGCCCTCGGCGCGAGGCGCCGCTGCGCGTCGGGCCTCGCAATGACAGGATTGCCGCGCTCGGCGAGTCTCGCTCGCAATGACATAGAGTGCCCAAGTATGTCATTGCGAGGAGCTTCAGCGACGAAGCAATCTCTACTCTACAGTCTCGGGACTTGCGAAATGCCGTACCACGAACCCGAATTCCCGGAAAGCGGTGGGGCAAGCCCCACCCTACACCTTACCGAGGAAAGCGGTGGGGCAAGCCCCACCCTACGCCTTGCCGAGCCTGCTCATCAGAACTCATTCGGGTGGATTCTGGGTTTCGCGTCCTGCGCCGCGCATGGAGAGAGCTTAGGGGGAACTTGCGCCCCAGGGAAGTCAGCAATTTTGACTACCGGGCGGCGGCCAGGCGGGATCTGCGGCGGGTCAGACGCGGCCGGCGGGCGGCTTTGCGGGCCCGGGCGGCCAACCGCTGCGATCGGGTCTGCTCCTCGGAGCGCGACAGCGATTCCGTCAGATGGGCGGACGTGAAGCCCTCATATTCTTCCGGCCGGAAACGCTGCCCGATGAACTGCTCGATCTTGCGCAGGTACTCCTGCTCGTCGGGAGCCACGAGAGTAATCGCATCGCCCTCGTGGAAGGCCCGCCCGGTGCGGCCGATCCGATGGATGTAGTCCCGCGCGTACAGCGGGACGTCAAAATTGACCACGTGCGAGATCCCCCGCACGTCGATCCCCCGGGCGGCGATGTCCGTGGCGACCATGACCTGGTACTTGCCTTTCTTGAAGCCGTCCAGGGCATGCTGCCGCTGGGCCTGGGAGCGCCCGGAATGCAGGGCGACCGAAACGATGCCGGCCTGCTCGAGCTTGCGATGGATCTTGTCCGCCCCGTGCTTGGTGCGGGAAAAGACCAGCACGCTCTGCATCGGCCGGTTCTGCAACATGTGCAGGAGCAGATCGATCTTCTGTTGCCGCAGGACCGCGTGCACGTGCTGCGTGATGGTCTCGATCGGGTTGTGCTGCCGGCCGATCTGGATCGTCTGTGGGTTCTTCTGCACCCCGGCGGCAAGCTGCCGGACCTCCGGCGGCATGGTGGCGGAAAACAGCAGGGTCTGCCTCTGTTCGGGCAGGGTCCTGATAATGCGGTACACGTCATCGATGAAGCCCATGTCGAACATCCGGTCGGCTTCATCCAGAACGAGGACTTCCACGGCTTTGAAGTCAATGGAGCCCCGTCGCATGTGATCCATCAACCGTCCCGGCGTCGCCACGACGATATCGACCCCGCGGCGCAGGGTTTCGAGCTGCTTGCGGATCTCCACGCCGCCGTAGATGGCCAGAGACCGTACGCCGACGTACCGGCCGTAGTTGACAATGCAGCGCTCGATCTGTACGGCCAATTCCCGCGTCGGTGTCAGGATCAGGGACCGGATCGCCCGTTTCTGCCCCGGGACCGGCTCGTCCCGGAAGATACGGCTCAAAATGGGCAGGACGAACGCCGCCGTCTTGCCGGTGCCCGTCTGGGCACATCCGATAATGTCTTGTCCGGTGAGGGCGGCCGGGATGGCCTCGCACTGGATTTCGGTGGGAGTGGTGTAGCCACTGGCGAGTACGCCGCGCAGCAGCGGGTCGGAAAGACCCAGATGCGTAAATGGCATTCAGATTGTCCTAAAAAAACACGTTCCAACCGGACTCCTGCAATAGGGAGATCCGGCTACCATCAAGACCAACGGGAGAGCGGGTTGAACGGCGGCTTTCGAAGAGATCTACGGGACCGCGACGTGCCATTGTTGCCGAAAACTACACCCCACCGGGGTACCAAACGCCTACCTCCGATGATCCTATATACCGTTAGTTTACCATCCTGGTTCCAAAGAAGCAAGAATAATATTTCCTTTTCGCGACCTCCCGCCGCAGAGCCACAGAGGACCCAAGGCGGCGATCCTACCGCCAATATCGGCCAAGAAGAGGCCATCTTGCAGGAAAAAATGGGCAAAGACAGCACGGATTTCCCCGGGCCGCGGCGTCGGGCTCCTTCCCGGGCCGGCCGGCTGCGACCATAAAAGCCTTGCGTTTATAGCAGGAAACCGTAGGATACAATACGGCGGCGTTGTCGTTTGTTTGGATGATCGCCAGGTACCGATCGTTCCAAGGGAAAGGAAGGATCATGTCTGTCGAGCAGTATTCCGAGGACGTTATCGTCGTGGCGGTGGCGGAAGGACCTTCCGCGTTCAAGGTCTGGCTGCGGGATGAGGCGGCGGATGGCTTTGCCGGAGACCTTCAGTGGCTGTGCGAACAGTACATGGACTCGCACGTCGTCATGGATCTGGCCAAGCTGGAGAGCCTGGGGGCGGCCAGTTGCCGGCTTCTGCTGGATCTGCAAGGGCTGGTCGAGGAGTCGGACTTCCGTTTTGTCCTGTGCGGCCTGTCGCCCCATCTCAAGCGGCAATTGGAGTGCATCCGCCTCTTCGACAAGTTCGACACGTTCGACACCCGCGCGGCGGCCCTCCTGGAGCTGGCCCCGCAGGACGGCTACTGACCCCGCCGCGGCCGCGGGGCGCGGAAATTCGAAGCACGAAATTCGAAATCCGAAACAAGTTCCAAACAGAAGAAAGACCGGAAGAAAATTCCAAACGCTTGCGCCTGGCACGAGCCGTTTTGAGTTTTCTGCGGTTCTGGAGATTCGAATTTGTTTCGGATTTCGTGCTTCGAGATTCGAATTTCCGCGCGACGCGCGGCTTGCCTGCGCCGGGACCACGCGCAAAAGAACGAGCCCGCCCCTGAAGAAAATCCGAAATCCGAAACACGAATTTCGAAACAAATCCCAAGGACCGAGATTCCAATGACCAAAACCACCGATCAGACTCGGCTGGTTTTGCGTCGTTGAATTTTCCGATTTCGAATTTTGTTTCGGATTGCGAGATTCGAATTTCGAGATTTCCCACGGGGCGGGCCCGTGCGGCTCATCGAGGCGCGGGAAGATCAGACCATGTCTTTGAGGTTCTTCAAGGGCCGGATCTTCACCACGTTCCGCGCCGGCTTGGCCTTGAACATGACCTCCTCGCCGGTGAAGCGGTTGATCCCCTTGTGCGCCTTGGTGGCGGGCTTGCGCACCACGACCAGTTTCATCAGGCCGGGAACCGTGTAGACGCCCGGGCCGCTGCGGCTCAGGCTCTTCTGGATCTGGCCGGACATCGCCTCGAACACGGAACTCACCTGCTTCTTGGCCAGGCCCGTGGATTCGGCGATTCCCGCTACGATTTCACTTTTACTCATCGGCTTCGTGGGTGCTTTCTCTGTTGCTTTCTTTGCCATACGATGTGGCCTCCTTGCTCTGAAAAATCAAAAGAACCATCCGACTACGCTACGGAATCCGCCGAGCCAACGCGGATACTGGGCCCTCGTATACAAGCTCCCGTGGCCCCTGTCAAGCGAAAAATGCCTGAAAATAAGGCGTGTCAGACAGTTTTGTCCCAATTTCGCTGAAAAACAGGCCCCGGAATGGTTGTCACGGCGCCAAAACGCCCCCGGGACGGCCCGACGGAGCCGGTTCGGGGGCTTGTCTTCCGGGCTCTTGACGGTGGGATGGGCCCGCCGGGCTGCGGCGCGCTTGGGGACTTTCTGCACATGCCGAACCTCCTGAGAAGGTGTGCGAGAAGCCAGCGTTCTTTGGGTGGCATCGTCAAGCGGAGTCTGGGCTCCCAATCGCGATCCATCGCGATTGGGAACCCTCTTCGGAGCTTGGCGCTGGCGGATTTCCCGTGCGCCGAACCATCGCCAAGGCCTACCGGCCTTGACGATGCCACCCTCTTCACGCACCCTCTGAGCGTCGCGGGAAATCCGCAGTTGTCCCTGCTGCCGACGGACCACCAGACGCCGCGGCCCTCTCGCCTCTTCACATTCCTTGCAGGGGATTCGGGGTG
>VGYL01000718.1 GCA_016872975.1 Planctomycetota bacterium | reverse complement strand
AGCGGCCGCCTCCCTTCCGGCCGGCGCACCGGCGCCGACCTCCCGGCGCCCGCGCCGCCGGGCTATCTTAGCACGTCCGGCCCTTATCACAAGCAGGAAATGGAGCCGGCTGCGCCGCAAGAGCTGTACCTGGGCCCAGGTCTACTACAAGCACAAACGCCAAGAGGGCAAGAGCCATGCCTGCGCCCTGGGCTGCCTGGGCCGGCGGTGGCTCAAAATCCTCTGGAAAATGTGGCAGACCCGCCAGCCCTATGACGAGCAGGTCCACACCCGCAACCAAGTCCGCCACGGCTCCTGGGTGCTGACCCTGGCCCCGGCAACGTAGGAGGAACACGGTCCTCAGAAGAAACTACCGAAAGACCACTGCAACGATAGAGAACTTCTCCGAACGCCGGAAGGCGCCGGCGGCAGGCCCCCCCACACGTTACCGAACTGGCCCGTCAAAATTCATCAAGTCCTGGCCCGGCATTGTTTTCTTTGACTTGGCGGCGACGGGCCTATACACTCTGGGCCGGATACCGGGTTTCCCTGAGATCGAAGATGAATTATCAGTTCGACAAAGAGAGGATGTCCCAGCATGTCGTGAAGTACGGCGTGGACATGCGGCCGACGCTGGCGCCGGAGCAGGATCGGACCAAGCTCCAGGACTACGGCAACTGGCTGGTCGAGCAGTTCCCCGAAGTATTCGAAACGCTGCTGGTCGGCCCGCGGGAGTTGCGGGTGCAGCGGACCTTCCTGCTGCCGAACGCCAAGCGGATCGAGCTGCCGACCTTCGTGCTGACCAACCGCGGCCCGGTGTTCACGTTCCCCGATCGGCTGTACGTGGACCGGCCGCACGAGCTGGCCATCCTGGAAAAAGACAAGATCTTCCGCCGGACCTTCGACGAGCTGCGGTCGAGATTCCCGGATCGGACCGTGCCGCGCGTCGGCGTCGTCCACGAGATCGTCTTCGACACCGGCTTCCTCAACTCCCTTGAGATCGTCGCCAGCAATCTCAAGAGCGAGCTGTGGCGGGAAAAGGCGCAGAACATCCGCATCCTGCTGGAGGCGCCCACCGACGACAAGAACGTCAATATCGAGATCCGCCCGACGCACCTGCAACGCACGGGCCTGCCCGCCGACCAGGTGGCCCACGAAGACATGAAATTCGGCGTCATCGTCAACGTCGATATCAACAACCGCCGGATCACCGGCGACCTGACCAAGGCGGAAATCAGCGATATCCTCGCCTTCGCCAGCGATTACGTCCCCGAAGAGCTGATCCGATTCCTCAACAACGAAGAGTAATTTCGCGGGCGGGTCCGTTTCGTCCATCACGTCCACAGCGTCCATTCTGTCCACTTGGACGCTGCGGACGATATGGACTGGGTGGACAGAGTGGACCTCCACAGGCGAGACGCGGGTCGGGGAACGCCCTCGGCGCAAAGAAAAACAGGGCTGAGGAGCGGAGGGAGAGGAAAAGCGAGATAACCCCAGCCCTGTTATAGTGCTCACTACTACTCAGGACCAAATCCAACTTGGAATACTATACTCCACCCTCTCCGGTGCTGACAAGGGAAATTCCTGGCAAAAATTCCTGCTTAGACTGATGGGGCGGTCGCCGCACGGGCAAGGAAAGCCGCCTCACATACAAAGCCTTGGGGGCCTTCCGTGCCGGTGGCACAAGAGCTTGAGCCTGGAACGGATTCTCGGACGGTGGCAGATCCTCGTCGCGAGACCGCAAATTTCTCGCTCCGGATCGGGCAGACGGTAGCGTTTTCCGCAGGAAGGATAGCTCCGGCCCTCCGGCAGAGGCGCGGGAGGCCGGAAATGCGCATAATAAAGGCTGAGGTAGGAGGAAGGAGGACTTTGGACCTCAGCCTTTGTGTGCAACCATTCTTACATACGATCTGCCTCCCGGTTTGTTCGGCTCGAAGCAGGCGCCAAAAACAGGACAAGAGCGGAGCCTGCCGGCCGGCAGGTGCAGTCTGCCAACGATCAATTCTATTGACAGACCGGACGGACCTCTGTATCTGTCCGATCTAAACGTCAAAGGCCGAATCGCCGATAAGGTCGGAACGGCCCGAACCAAACCGCGCCGGTACGAGTAGTGAAGCAGCATTTGGATTGAAGCAGGCAGATGGCAAAAACGAACGCGCAAAAATCGCTGGTGATCGTGGAATCGCCCGCCAAGGCGAGGACGATCAATCACTATCTCGGCTCGGGCTACGAGGTCAAAGCCTCCATGGGGCATATCCGCGATCTGCCCTCCAAGAGTCTGAATATCGACGTGGAGAACGATTTCGAGCCCACGTACGACATCATGCCCGGCAAGAAGGCGGTCGTTACGCAACTGAAGGCGGCCGCCAAGAAGTGCGACAAGCTCTATCTGGCGACAGACCTTGACCGCGAGGGCGAGGCCATTGCCTGGCATTTGGCGCAGATTTTGGGCGTGTCGGCGGACCGGATCTACCGGGTGATCTTCAACGCGATTACCAAGTCAGCGATCCAGGAAGCGTTTTCCGAGCCGGGCCGGATCAACCTGGACAAGGTGATGGCCCAGCAGGCTCGCCGGGTGCTCGACCGGATCGTGGGCTACGAGATCAGCCCGCTGCTGTGGAAGAAGGTGGCGTGGGGCCTGTCGGCCGGACGCGTGCAGTCGGTGGCGGTCAAGATCATCGTCGAGCGGGAGCGGGAGATTCGCGACTTCAAGCCCGAGGAGTACTGGCTGATCCCCGCCGTCTTCACGACCGACCTGAACGGCAACTATCAGCAGTCGTGGCACGCGTTCCTCACGCCGAAGTCCGCCAACGGCAAGGGACCGACCGTCGAGGAGAAAGGCCGATGGCTGGCCGAGCATCACGCCTTCGAAGCGGAGCTGGCCCGCATCGGCGACGCGAAATTCAATGCCTCCAACCGGGACCAGGCCGAGAAGGTCTTCCGGGAGCTGGAGCATGCCCGCTTCCAGATCGGCGATATCGAGACGAAGGAGTCGGTCTCACGGCCGTCGCCTCCTTTTATTACCTCGACGTTGCAGCAGGCGGCCGCGAACCGGCTCGGCTTCAGCGCCAAGAGGACGATGGCGGTCGCCCAGCAGCTTTATGAGGGCATCGATCTCGGCTCGATGGGCTCGCTGGGTCTGATCACGTACATGCGTACGGACAGCACGCACGTCTCGGGCGAGGCGCTCGGCGAGGTGCGGAACTACATCCAGAGCCACTTCGGACCGAAGTACCTGCCCGAGAAGCCGAACTTCTTCGCGGCGGGCAAATCCGCCCAGCAGGCCCACGAGGCCATCCGTCCGACCGACGTGGACTTGACGCCCGCGGAGATCAAGCAGCATCTCAACGACGAGCAGTTCAAGCTCTACGATCTGATCTGGCGGCGTTTCGTCGCCTGCCAGATGGAGCCGGCGCGGTGGAACGTGACGACGCTGAGCATCACGGCGCCGACGAGTCTGGGTCCCGCCCTGTACAAGGCCACCGGGCGCGTGCTCGTCTTCGACGGGTTCGGCAAGGTCTGGCCGCTGTTCTCGACCGAGCAGCAGCTTCCGCCGACCCAGGTAGGCCAGCCGCTGGCGACGGTGGACATCAAGTCCGAGCAGCATTTCACGAAGCCGCCGGCCCGGTACACCGAGGCGTCCCTGGTCAAGGCCCTGGAAAAGGAAGGCATCGGCCGGCCCAGCACCTACGCCCCGATCATCAGCACGATCCAGGACCGCGGCTACGTCGAGCAGCGGGACAAGAAATTCTACGCGACCGATCTCGGCGAGGTCGTCACCGACAAGCTCACCCAGTACTTCCCGCGGATCATGGACATCGCCTTCACCCGCCAGATGGAAGAGCAGCTCGACCAGATCGAGGAGCAGCAGCACGACTGGGTCCGCGTCCTGCGGGATTTCTACGGGCCGTTCAAGGTCAACCTCGACACCGCCCACGAGGAGATGAAACACGCCAAGGCGGAGACGACGCCCAGCGAGTACACCTGTCCCGATTGCAGCCGGCCGCTGGTCTACAAGTTCGGCAAGAGCGGCCGCTTCCTGAGCTGCTCCGGGTATCCCGAGTGCAAGTTCGCCTCGCCGGTCGACAAAGAAGGCAAGATGATGCAGGACGAGGTCAGCGAGCA
>VGYL01000717.1 GCA_016872975.1 Planctomycetota bacterium | reverse complement strand
TACTCCAGGACGAGGAGGTACCGCTCGCCGGCCACGAGATCCAGTTCGGCGCTGGCGAATTCCGCCTCGCCGCCGGTGGCCCACATGCCGGCAATTTCCACGCCGTTGAGGAACAGCCGGCCGCCGTCATCGGTGGACTCGATCAGGCGGTATTTGCCGCTGACCGGCACGTCCAACCGCGCGGTAAACCGGCCGGCAAAATAATCCACGTCGATGGCCGCATCCGGCGAGTTCGTGCCTTTCACGGTGCCGCTGGGCCAACTGAAGTCCACGTTGGGCACCGTCTTGACCACCACCGGGGCGCCGAGGGTGTTGAAGTTGTAGAACGCCAGGTTGGCGCCGTTCCAGTACTCAGCGACCGCGCCGCCCGTCGGATCGACCGTGGCGAAGCTCCAGACGGGGCCGGCGACCACCTTGCCCATGCTGTCCACTTCATCGACCCGCCAATAGTAGGTGGTGCTGCCCACGAGGCCGGCGGGAGAGAAACTGGCGGCCGTCGGCTCGCCGGCGAGCACTTTGGCATCTCCGGCGGTGACGGCGGCCTTATCGGTGCTCAAGAACACCTTGTGCTTCATGGCGCCCTGGCCCGGGGTCCACTTGAGCTGCACGTTCAGAGCGCGCCCCATCATACCGTCCGACGGGTCGGGATCGTGCGCCTCCAGCGGCGCGACGGTGAAGGACCAGACGTCGCCAATGATCTTGACGCCCGCCGCGTCCACCTCGTCGACGCGCCAGTAGTAGGTCACACCGGGGGTCAGGCCGGGGACGTGGAAGTACATGTTCATCGGCCAGGGACCCATGAAATTGGCCGGACCCAGAGTGGAGGTCGTGCCCACGTACACTTCGTGCAGGATGGCCGTTGCCCCCGCGGTCCACTGGAACAGCGGATTGGTCACTTCCTTGGCCCCATTGGCGGGATCCGGCTTGGTGGCCTTGAACAACGGCTCCGGATTGCGGATGAACGCCGTGCAGTACTGTCCGGCGAGCACCACTGTCGCGTTGCCGATGCCCGGACCGGCCCAGCCGACGTCGAGGCTGTCGCCGCCGCCGCCTTCCTTCATCAAGCCTTCGATGTAGTAGCTCTTGCCGGCCACTAAGGCAATGGGGGCCGACTTCTGCTCGGGGTACTTGCCCCATTCTGCAACGCCGGTCCAGCCGGGCACCCGGGAGATCAACTTCGCGTTGGCGGCCGTATCGTCGGTGCTCAGCCAGAGCTGGCACTCGTCATCGCCGGCGACCCAGAAGGTGTACTCGCCCGTGGCAGGTGGGGTCAGATAGGCCCGGGCCCGCACGCCGTAGTTGTCGGCCCGGCCCGATGGGCTCTGGAAATTGTCCCGCCATTCGGAACTGCTTGGTTTGTCGGGGTAGTTGGGATGACTGGTCAGGTTGCTCACGGCGGTGCCGGAGATACCATCCCAGTACTCGAACAAGACCTTGCCCTTGCCCACTTGGGCGCCTGCACTGCCGGCGACGGCCAGCGTCACAAAAATGGCAGCCAGGCAAACGAATTTCTTAGACATAATGTCCTCCATACAATAAGACACCGCTCTTGGTCACGCACCAATAAGCTCTGTTTGATTCTCCGCGACACGTCGCGCCGCGGAGCCTTCCTCCACGCGGGCCCTGTTTGTGACCGGTCCCGGTGGAGCACCACGATGTTTCCTACAGCGCCCTTTGCGTTGCAGTCCTCACCCGCGGGATGCGGGTGACGTACGGTGGAATGATGTCGGCTACCTCCTTTCTCCAAGTAGACAAGCGATTGTAAAGATCAGTGAGATGGATCTGACACGCAAAGGGAACCGTGTGCTACGCAGTTCCCATTTTCCCAACGCGCTCACCCAGTATCTCCGATGTTGCCTCCATTGTCGTACCTTGTACCGGTGGCGGCCCCAGAGAAGGCCGGTGCGCCGTGCGACTGCCCGGATAGGTCAGGCCCGGATTCAACCATAATACGTTATACCCCGTTTGTCCTAGGGATGCAAACCCATTTTACCATCTTACCGAAGATTCTTATCTTATCGTCACGATGGTCTCGAAAGGATTACAGATTGCCTGTCTTATTATTTGGAACGTCCCATAACGCACTTTGGGCAGGATAGGCAAGAAAAGGGCAATGGGTAAGGCTGGGAGGGGGCCACCCCGTTTTTCAGGTTTCTGCCTGCGGATTTTCTCAACTGCAGCGGCTGGGGCGTTGTCTAGTACGGCATTTCGCAAGTCCTGAGAGTATAGGGTAGAGATTGCTTCGTCGCTGAAGCTCCTCGCAATGACATGCTGGGGCGCCCGATGTCATTGCGAGCGAGGCTCGCCGAGCGCGGCAATCATGTCATTGCGAGGAGCGCAGCGACGAAGCAACCTCCTCCTCATAGTCGCGGTACTTGTGGAACGCGGCACTGGGGCCGGGCGGTGACCTACCGCCGTCCTTCCAGATAGGCCGCGATATGGGGCAAGAGCGGGTTCTTCAGGGCCTCTGCGGGGTGCATCCAGCCTGTCCAGACGATCTCGTGACTGGTGATGCGTACGGCTGGGGGACTCTCCAGTTGGACCTCCCAGATGTCGGTCGTGTCCTGACGGGCCTCGAACGGCAGGGTGCCGCTCCAGGCCAGGCGCAGCTCCCGCCCGGAGAGATCCAGGCCGATCTCCTCCCGCACCTCCCGCCGGGCCGCCTGCTCCGACGGCTCGCCCGGACGGACGAAGCCGCCCGGCAGCGAGTAGCAGGGGCGGTAGCTGGTCCGGACCAGCAGAATCTTGCCGTCGTGCCACAGGGCCACCCCGGTCCCGTGCGTTGCCGGCCGGCGCACCAGCCACCACGCCCGCAGGCCCAGATAGGCCAACCGGTAGCCCCGGCGGATCGCTGTATCCAGTAAAACTCGCATGAGCGGAGCAGGAGGGATTCGAACCCCCGGGGCCTTTCGGCCCAACGGTTTTCAAGACCGTCGCCTTAAGCCACTCGGCCACTGCTCCAAGTCTTTTGTTTACAAGGGTTTATGCAATAGTCGCCCAAGGCCAAAAAACCGCGACTACAACCTTTACTACAACCGCCGACCCGCGTAGAATGCTCTCCTGACGTTCCGTCGTGTGTTGAAAAAAAACGATGGAGGGCACCAGTCATGGACAACTCCGGATCGACGAGCGAAACCCGTTCCGACAAATTCCCCCTTACTCTACATAGGACCGGCCAATACTGCAAGAAGATCAGAAGCACACCCTGAAAGGTCTTGCCAAGTCCGTCGGGCCAAACTGCCTGGTCAGTGAGATTTGGCTGCACGGACTGTGCGCAAGTGACCTGGAAGAACCTGGATCTGGAGAAGGGCAGAATGTCCATGCCCCGGGGAAAGACAGGCATCGCTCGGGACCTGGTCTTGTGGCCGGAGACGATCGCGGCGCTGAAATCGGTGCCTCGCCACGGAGAGTTTGTGTTCCACACGAAACGGGGAAACCTGTGGGTGGCACCGGTGGGCGGGAGCGGCAGAAACCGGGATACGATCAGCAAGGAATTCGCGAAGCTGCTGCGGAAAGCCGGCATCGAAACCGAGAAAGGGGTCTGCTTCTATACTCTCAGGAGAACCGCGGCAACGCTCGCGGCTCGATCGCAGGACCCATTCGCGGTGCAGAAGCTGCTCGGGCACGCGGATCTGAAGATGGCCTCCGTGTACGTGCAGGATGTCTCGGAACAAACAGACCGAGCGGTGAACAACGTCCGGAAACTCATAGTTCAAGATGATTCTTGACCTTGGGGAATCGCCGCACAGGCGCGCGAGCAGGGGGGCTGGGCAGCGGTTTGTTCTTGATTCCGACCTTGAGAGTCGTGTTGTTCTTGAGCAAGCTCATCGCGGTGCGGCGCAGGATGCTGAAGTTTGTGTCCGCGTGCCCCTGGCGAACCCGGCATTGATCTTCTTGGAACGTCACATCGAGTTGCCAGTGCAGACGGTTCTCAATACTCCAGTGGTCCCGAACGGCCTGCGCAAAGCGCGGCCCGGAAAGGTATTTGCTTAAGATGTAGTAGCGGATTTCGGCACTCTCCTTTCCGTCGCGTTGCGTGTGGTTCACGGTCATTCCAATCGCCCGGAGCTTGGGCCAGCGCGCGCGATCCGGCAAATCCGCCGGG
>VGYL01000716.1 GCA_016872975.1 Planctomycetota bacterium | reverse complement strand
AAAAGCGGTCCCGGACCGGTCCAGGACCGCCTTTGGTTCTAATGTATCTTCTTATTTCTAAAGCATTTACAGAAAGACTAGCGCCAAGGCCTACCGGCCTTGACGCGGCCACCCACCAGGACTGTTACCCGGTTCTGAACCAAGCGCCGCTTACTATGGTTTGGCCAGGCCGATGTCGTCGATGTAGATGCGGCCGGTGCCGCCCTGGGCCGGCTTGGCGCGGTCGCCGACGCCGATGGACAACTTCTTGACCCGGGCCGTGTTGACGCCGGTGAAGCTCTCCAGTGGGATCTTCCACTTGACCCATTTCATTGTGGTCAGGATAGCCGGGTCGGGATGGACCACGATGGCGGTCTTTTTGCCGGCATCCTCCAAGCTGACGTACAGGGCCGCTGCGCTGTTGACCAGCCGGCCCCGTACATAGAGAACCAGCGTATCCGTACCCTTGCCTGTCCAATCCTGGGCGACCGGGAACTCCTGCGCGGCCTCACTGTAGAAGGGCACGCTGATGTTGTTGTAATCGAGCGGCATCGATTGGAGGCCGCCGTGCACGACCGTCCGCTCGGCAAAGGGGGCCGTCATATAGCCGACCTGGGAGCCGGTGCCGTTGACCCAGCCGTCGATCCAAGTGTCGAAGATGGCGCTGCCCTCGATGTCGGTGTAGCTTTCGAAGTCGTCCACCGGCGAAACGGTGGTGAATTTCCAGACCGGTCCGGCTTTGACGGTGGTACCCAGATTCTCATCCACACGCCAGTAGTAGGTTTTCAGGCTTTCCAAGGCGCCCGGGCTGAACGTGGTCTCCGCGAGGGCAAGCTTGCCTTTGTCCGTCCCGGCGGCTCCCTGGCGGACGGCCTCGAGGCTGTCGCCGAAATATATCTGGTGCCCAATGGCGCCGGCGCCTGCCATCCAGGTAAGCGTCGGTTTGACGGAGGCGGTGTTGGCCCCGTCCGCGGGACTGGGGTAGTAGGCGATCACGTCCTGAGCCACGAAGCTCCAGACGTCGCCTTTGTGGGTGGTGATGCCATCCTTCTCGATCTCGTCCACCCGCCAGTAGTAGGTCGTCCCGGGCGTGAATCCCGCGATGTGGTAGTAGAGGGTCATCGGCTGGCGGGCCGCCTTCAGGTCAGCCTCGGTCAGGTCGGGGCTGGTGCCCAGATACAGACTGTGGAGCACGGCGGTCTCGCCTTTGCTCCATTGCAGCAGGGGCATGCCCACGCCCACCGTCGCGTCGGCCGGATTGGGCTTCTCGGCCTTGTTCCAGGTCGGCTCGATGCCTTTGGTGAGGAGATCCAGGATGTGCTGCTCGTTCAGAGCCTTGTTGTAGATACGGACGTCATCGAGCAGGCCGTGGAGCATGCGCCCGGTGGCCTGCGCGTTCTCCCCGATGTACAGACTGTAATTGCTGCTGTCGCCGATGGGGCCGGAGTATTGCCGGGAGGCGTCCACCTTGCCGTCGATGTAGATGATCGCGTTGGTCCCATCGTAAGTGCCGGTCCAGTAGTGCCACTGGTCGTCGGTGATGATGGTCGGCGCGTCGAAGTAGTTGCCTCCGGTAATGCCCATGTGGGTGGCGTTGCCCGTCCCGCCGGACCGGCTGGCCCGGTAGGCCCCGTCGCCTTTGGCCAGGAAGGCCTCCCAGGTGTTGGAGAAGGCCTTGACCTTGAACCAGAACGCGATCGTGATCTGCTCGCGGATGTTCAGCGACGGCTTGTTGCCGCAATTGACGTAGGTGCTGCCGTTGAACTCCAGGGCGCCGCCGACCTTGCCCGGCACCCAGATGGGCGTTCCGACGATGGTGCCGTCATTGCCCTGCCCGCTGGAGTCCTTGGCGATGTTGCCGCTGGTCTCGTCGAACTTCCACCAGCCCACCAGGGCGCCGGACGCGGTGCCGCTCAGGGCGAGCGCGGACAGAACCAGCGCACACAAGAACGTGAGACCTGCTTTTCGGTACATGGTGTGTCCTCCCTTCTGATTTACGATTTGTGATTCATGATTTACGATTTTCTGTCTGGTACCCCCTGACATCTCCCGTCATCTTCTTGGTGAATTGTGGTAGATACATCATGGTGAGCCCTTTCGGTCTCCCTCCGGGGGGATGTCGTGGGGAATCATGCGAATGTCGATCACGTGCCTGCTGCCGGGGGTTACGTTGACCACACAAAACTGCGTGAAATAACCGTCCGCGGCGAAGGCAAGGGTGTGGGTCCCGTCGGGCAGGAAGGCATGGTAACGGCCCCGGCGGGCCTCGCTGCCATTGGTTTCGCCATTCGGGAAGGCGACGCCGACGGGGGTCAGCGTCGCGGCGACGGGTTTGCCGGTGAGGGCATCGGTGACCTGTCCGCTCACCGAGATCGGCCGCTGCAGCAGCGCCAGGAGACTGGGAAACACGCGGAGGGCCTCCGTCCGGGCACAGACGTAACTGGGCTGGAAGCTGCTGTGGGTCTCCCAGAGAAAGGCGTGGCTGCCGTACTCGGCCATGTGGAAATGGATATCGCCGCCGGTGCAGCAGGAGAGTGCTGTGGCGTACTGCGCCGGGGCCGCCAGGCAGGCCGCTTCCGCGGCCAGGAAGGCCAGGAACGGGTGAAACAGGCACCTGTTGGCGTAGCGCATTTCCCGGGCGGCGGAATGGAGATCGGCGACCTTGGCGAACCGGCGGTCGCGGCCGAAGGCGATCATGGTCTGGGTCTCGGCCTCCGAGGCGGCCGACGGGCCACGATAGGTCTCCGAGGCGGCGGTCGTGCTCCCGCCGCAGACGGCGTCCCAGCCGAAGGGGTAGTTGCGGTTCAGATCGACGCCGATCCCGGCGCTGCCCTCGAACATCCGGCGATTCTTACGCCAGAAATTGTCCGTGCGGAACACGTGCTCATAGCCGTCGGGGTTCCAAACCGGCGCCACCCAGATCTCATACTCATCGACCAGGGCGGTGATGGTAAGATCGACGCCGTACCGCTGGGTCAAATGCTCGATGACGTGCAGAGCAATCACCGGCGTCACGATCTCCCGCGCATGGTGGGCCGCGACCAGCAGAAATGCCGGCTCGTCCTCTTCCTCCGCCACGCGATCGGAGATCTTGAGGGCCAAGAGCGGACGCCCCTCAAAGGTTGACGGCGTCCCATAGGTCTCCGTCAGGTTCACTACTCGGCAGATCTCCGGAAAGTCGCTTTGTACCGCGTGAAGTTGAGCAAGGATCTGGGCCAGGTCGGGATAGCCGGCGGGTACGGCCTGGATGGACAGCTCTGCCGCCTGGATCTCCCGGAATGGTCGTCCCACGCGGACCACTTGCGGGTTGAGATCGCGACGCCGCAGCGCCGCCAACTCCGCGTCCGAGACGATGACCTCGCAGGCGTTCTGCCCCTCGGCCACCGGCAGCACGTCGAAACCCGCCTCGGCCAATTGCCGCGCCAGAGCTGATGCCTGGAGGCTTTCCATCCGGACGAGAGTCAACGTCCCGTCCGCGTACGCGCCGCCCGCGATCGCCAGGCAGGCCAGAAGTCCAACCGCCAGAACCGAGGTCCGCTTCATCGTGATCTCCGGGGGCATTGCCAGAACCCGAGGCCCTGACGAGGCACAAGGTTCCAAGCACCAAATTCCAAATCCCAAACAAATCCAAAATGCAAAGTACCAAGGCTCAAAACGCTGGCGCCGCAGGGCGGAGTCGTTTTGAATTTGGGATTTTCTTCCCCTTCGAATTTGTTTGGGATTTGGTGCTTGGAATTTGGAATTTGCCTCGAACTACGGTTTGGTCACCTGAATGTCATCGACATAGATGCGCCCGGCGCCGCCGGCGGCCGGGGCGGTCTTGTCGCCCACGCCGATATACAACACCTTGACCCGGGCCAGGTTGACCCCGGTGAAGCCGGCCAGCGGGATCTTCCACTGGACCCACTTGGATGAAAGGGCGAGGGCGGCATCCGGATGGACCACGGTGGCCGCGCGCTTGGAGGCGTCCTCGACCGCGACGTAGACGGGGGCCGCCTTATTGCCCGGTCGGCCCCGGACGTAGAGGATCAGCGTGTCGGCCCCCGCGGCGGTCCAGTCCTCGGTGGGCGTGAACGTTCGCTCGGCCTGGCTATAGAAGGGCGCTTTCACGTTGTTATAGTCTACGGG
>VGYL01000715.1 GCA_016872975.1 Planctomycetota bacterium | reverse complement strand
TTTCCGGGAGTGGGGGCACTCGGACTCGACCATTCGCGTAGGATGGGGATGGACTCGTTTTGCGAGTAGAACTGACAGAGGCGGACAGGATTGGTGCAGCATGGAAGGGCAAAGTACCGGCACGAAAGACCGCCCGCGGGTGGCGGGCCTGTACGAGCAGATGGAATTGGCGCAAGCAAAGCTCGAAGCACTGGTGGACCACGTCAGCAGCGGGATCGCCGTCTATCGAGCCGTCAACGACGGCGCGGATTTCCTGATTGTGGATTTCAACCGGGCGGCGGAGCAGATCGAGCATACCAAGAGGGAGGAGCTTCTGGGCCGGAGTGTGCGGGAGGCATTTCCGGGCGTCGAGGAGTTCGGCCTGTTCGCGGTCTTCCAGCGCGTCTGGCAGACCGGCGAGCCGGAACAGCACCCCGTTTCCATCTACAAGGACGCCCGCATCACGGGCTGGCGCCGCAATTACGTCTGCAAGCTCCCCAACGGCGATATCATGGCCGTCTACGACGATGTGACGCAAATGAAGCGCACGGAGTTGGCCACGCGGATGGGCGAGCAAATTTTCCGGGCCATTGCGAATTATTCCTATGACTGGGAAGTCTGGGTCGGTCCGAACGCACGCGTCCTGTGGATGAATCCGGCGGCCACCCGCATTTCCGGCTACCCGGTGGAGGAATTGACCGCCATGCGGGATTTCCCGGCTCCCCTGGTCTATGAGCCGGACCGCGAGCGGATCCTGCGGGCCTTCGAGCTCGCCGTCAAGGGGGGCACCGGCAACGAGCAGTTCCGCCTCAAGCACAAGGACGGGCGGACCCTCTGGGCCGAGATGACCTACCAGCCCATCTACGACGAGAAGGGCAACTCCCTGGGCCACCGCGAGAGCCTCCGCGACGTGACCGCCCGCAAGCTGGCGGAGCAGGCGGCGGAGGTGGCCGAGTGGGAAGAAGAGGCGATCCTGGACAGCATGGCGGAGGAAGTGGTCCATCTCGATGCGGACGGCTCGATTCTCTGGGCCAACCGGGCGGCCTGCGAGTCGGCCGGCATGGGGCGCGAGCAGGTCGTCGGGCGGTTCTGGTACGAGATGCCGCTGGAGTGGCACGACGCCGCGGAAAGTTGCCCGGCCCTGGAGGCCATCGAGGCGGGGCACCGGATCGAGATCGAAAGATCGACGCCCGACGGCCGGACGTGGTTTGTCCAAGCGGCGCCCTTGCTCGACGCCAACGGTGGGATTGTCGGCGGGGTGGAGATCTCGCAGGACATTACCAAGTACAGGCACGCCGAAGAGGCAGCGGAGTCTTCGCCTCAGGCGACGCGCGAGGCGAGAGCTCCCGCCGAGGTGAGCGATCCACCGGGCCACCCTGGTCAGCAGTAAAACCGGGTCCCTTTGCCTCCGCCGGAGCGGCGCGCGTGCCGGTTTGTAGTGTGCTCGTAAGAGCATGAAGCCAGGATGAATCGGGATTGCACGAGGGAGTCCCGCCGCGTATACTCCCCATCGTCATGTTCGAGAAGATGTTGTCGTTCTACACGCGCTATTTCGCCCTGTGGGTCATCCTCGGGGGTCTGGCGGCGTATTTCTGGCCGGGGCCACTGGCTTCCCTGGACCGTCGCTCCGTCAACAGCGTATTCGCCTTGACGATGTTCGGGATCGGCGCCGTTCTCCAAGCGGAGGACTTCCGCCGGATTCTGCACCGCCCGGGCATTGTGGCCATTGGCACCATCACGCAGTACAGCCTGATGCCTCTGGTGGCCTATGCGATCGCCCAGGGATTTCGGCTCGATCCGCAGATCGCCGTGGGCCTGATCCTGACGGTTTGCGCCCCCGGGGCCATGTCCAGCAGCGTCGTCAGCTACATCGCCAAGGCCGATCTGGCCTACTCGGTCTCCCTCACGACGGTCTCGACCCTGATTGCCCCACTGGCAACTCCGGGCCTGACGTATCTCCTGGCGGGCTCATTACTTAAGGTTCCGGTTCGCGGCATGCTGATCGACGTGATTCTGCTGGTGATCTTGCCGCTATTCCTCGGTTTCGCGGTGCGGCACCTCTTTGCCAAGAGGGTGGAAACGGTCGCGGCGGTCTTTCCGGCCATCTCGGTGACGTTCATTGTGCTGGTCTGTTCTCGTACCATTGCGGCCAACCGGGACAGCCTGCTGAGCGTGACGGGGATACTTCTGGGCATTGGGGTGCTCATGAACGTCCTGGGGCTGATCGGCGGCTATGGGATTGCCTGGCTCACCCGCATGGATATACCCCAGAGGCGGTCTCTGGCGATCGAGGGCGGCATGCAGAATGCCGGCCTGGGGGCGGTTCTGGCGTCGGAACACTTCAGCGACCAGGCGGCCATGCCCGCGGCGATTTTCGTCTTCATCTGCATCATCACCGCTTCGCTTCTGGCCGCCTATTGGCAGCGGGCCGGCCGGCGCACGGCGCTTCGGATCGCAACAGAATGAATGCAAGATATTAGCGAACCGCTCTTGCATTCCGCCGATAGAGGGACTATACTCACGGGTTCTATCAATTTCCGGCGGATCTCCTGGGTGGCCTTGGTTGGCTACCCTTCCGTAGCATGGGCGTCCCGCCCATGGCTCGCAGAGGCGTCTGGGCCCTGCTGCCGCGGGTGTTCGCACCCGTGGTACCCATGGGCAAGATGCCCGTGCTACGAGGCCGGACCTTTATGAGGAGTTTTCGAGCATGGGTCGTAGTGTCGCAGTGGCAGGTGTGACCGGCGCCGTCGGTCAGGAGTTTCTCAGCATCATCGCAGAGCGCAAGTTCCCCTTCACGTCGCTCAAGATGCTGGCCAGCAGCCGTTCCGCGGGCAAGAAGATCCCGTTCCTGGGCAAAGACTACGTCGTCGAGCAGATGACCGCGGACAGCTTCAAGGGCGTCGATATCGCCCTGTTCAGCGCGGGCGCTTCGCGCAGCCGCGAGTTCGCGTCGGCGGCGGTCAAGGCCGGTGCGGTCGTCGTGGACAACTCCTCGGCCTTCCGCATGGACCCCGAGGTCCCGCTGGTGGTGCCCGAGATCAATCCGCAGATGATCAAGAAGCACAAGGGCGTCATTGCCAACCCGAACTGCTCGACGATTATCGGCATCGTCCCGGTCTGGCCGCTGCACAAGATCAATCCGGTCAAGCGGATGGTCGTAAGCACCTATCAGGCCGCCAGCGGGGCGGGCCTGTCCGCCATGCTGGAGTTGGAGAACCAGGCGCGGGAGATCCTCGCCGGCAAGCCGCCGACCCGCAACGTGTTCCCGCACCAGATCGCGTTCAACTGCTTCAGTCACAACTCCCTGCTGGGTCCCAACGGCTACAACGAGGAAGAGACGAAGATGGTCAAAGAGACCCGCAAGATCTTTGACTGCGCCGAGATCGCGATCACGGCGACCTGTATTCGCATCCCGGTGATGCGGGCCCATTGCGAGAGCATCAACCTGGAGTTCACCAGGCCGATCACGCCGGACGAGGTTCGGGCGATCCTCCAGACCGCCCCGGGCGTCAGTCTCCTCGACGACCGCGAGCACAACCGCTTCCCGATGCCCATCGACGCCACCGGCAAAGACGATATCTTCGTCGGACGCATCCGCCAGGATGAGTCCCTGCCGAACAATCGCGGCATCAATATGTGGGTCTCCGGCGACCAGATCCGCAAAGGAGCGGCCCTGAACGCGATCCAGATCGCCGAACTGCTGTAGTTCGGGGTCTGTATTTGTGATTTGCGATTCGGAGCCGCTCGGGAGATCATTCTGAGCGGCTCCGCTGTTTGGAGCCGGGCACGGGATCACCACAGACGGTCACAGACTGCCGCGGACGCTCTTGTCCGTGTCTGTCCGTGGTGGTCCGTGCTCGTCCGTGTTACCGGTCCCGAGCTTGGCCCATTATGGCCCTTCGCAACATCAAGCTGACAATCGCCTATGACGGCAGCGACTACCACGGCTGGCAGATCCAGCCGGGCTGCGTGACGGTCCAGGGGGTGCTCACGGAGGCCCTGCGCAGTCTCCTGGGCCCCCGGGCCCGGATTTGCGGGGCCAGCCGCACCGATGCCGGCGTCAGCGCCGTGGGCCAGGTCGGCCTGATCCAGATCGACTCGCCCATCCCCACGGAAAATCTTCCCAAGGCCCTCACC
>VGYL01000714.1 GCA_016872975.1 Planctomycetota bacterium | reverse complement strand
TTACCGGTTGTGGATAACCGGTTGTAGGCTGTCTGGATACCCTTTGATGACAAGGAGGTCCAGATGGTCACAGATGGTCAGGTACGGATGTTGATGCGACGGATGAATCGAGAGCAGACGTTGGAGGCGGCGGCCGCGAAGGCGGGGATGACGGACAAGACGGCGCGGAAGTATCGGCGGTTGGGGAAGCTGCCGAGCCAGTGTCGGGTGGTCCACGACTGGAAGACGCGAGAGGACGTGTTTGCGGAGGATTGGCCGTGGGCGGAGGAACTGCTGAGGGACAATCCGGGTCTGGAGGCCAAGACGCTGTTTGCGGCCTTACAGCGGGAGTGGCCCGCTGGCGCAATAGCGCGGCCAGGTTCTCCCCAGCGTGCCGGCGGCCCGTGACGAACAAGGCAATTCGGTACCCCCCGAGGATCGAGACGAGGCCTGAGGTGAACATGCCCGTGCGGTTCGGGCGGTCGGGCAGGTCGTCGTCGAGGGGGTCTCGGTGTCTCCCCATCAGGGCCAGGATCTTCGCCCCGGTGTCATCATTGTGGAAGATCTCGCCTTGGGCGGCCTGCCGGGTCAACTCGTCGAGGGCCGGTTCGAGTTGGTGGCTGCTGTGCGCCACGATCCCCCACTGGGTTGCGGCTGGCAGGGGGATGCCCAGACTCCCCTCCAGCCCTTCGAGGCGATTGAACGGCAGTCCGGTCCCGTACTTGAGCAGGGCAATCATACTGGCCGCTTCCGCGTCATACTCGTCTTTCTCGGGTCCGACGCCGGGTGGCGGCTGGGCCGTGAAGGTCGTCCCGCACGGGTTACAGCGTAACTTCTGCAGTTTGTACACGGTGGCACCGAGGGGCGCTTGACCCCGGATTCGCACGAGGTGGCCGGGTTGATCCTCTTCGTACACCGTCCCCTTCTGGCACTTCGGGCAGGCATCTCCGGGCTGGAGGGACTCGTGCGGCACCCAGACCTTCTGGCCGCCCACGTAGTCGGCGGCCCCGTGGCGGCCGTTCTCCAGAACCGTGCCAACCGTAGGGCTCCCTCACGAGCCCGACCGGATGGGTCGCCAAACCGGGGCGCCGGGCGCCGTCGTCGGATCGCCGGCCGACAGGAGCACCACCAGTTGATGGGCCTCTAAAGCCTGGGCCGTCTCGGCCCCTTGGGGCCACCAGGAGAACCTGCCTCTCGACAACCGCTTCTGGCATAACCAAAACCCCTGCCCGTCATAGACCAGGATCTTGATCGCCTGGCGGCGGCGGTTGGCGAAAACGAACACGCAGCCACTGAAAGGGTCCTGCTGGAGCACCGCCCGACAGACGGCGGCCAGACCGTCAATGCCTTTGCGAAAATCCGCCGGCTCGATCGCCACCAGGACCCGCATGTGGGGCGTCACCTGGATCACGACCGGCCGCTCCGCAGCCGTGCGGCGAACGTCGCCAAATCGTCCATCGTGGCGCCCTGCACGTGCATGCGTACCGTAGCGTCCTGACCTGCGTCCAGTTCGATCGTACAGGTGAGAGAACCGGCGGTCAGCACGCCGGGCGGCAGTTCCACGAATCGGTAGCGAGTCGGCGGGCTCGGCGCTGCGCCGCCGGTCTTGGCCGCCAGATGCTGGCGGAGCGAAGCGTACTTCAGACCCAGCACGCGGGCGGTTCGATTGGCCCCGTGCACCTGGGCCAACGCCACGGCCTTGGCCCACAACTCCCGCGGCAGGCGCTGACGCCCGGACTGCTGCCGACGCCATCGCTCGATCTCGCGACGGGCGTGATCCAGGGCGGGGGGAACTGGCTCCGATGGTCTTCTTCTCATCCGCGGTCCTCCGAGGAAAAGGGGTTCGGCCGGCGTGACCGATCCGACCCCTGACACAGGTCGCCGATCTCACAGGTTCGCCAGCCACCGCAGATACTATCCCCTCAACAAGACCTTTTCACGCAGGCTCACCGGAAAGACACGACCTTTCGCTGTAAAGGAATCTGTGAACACACCGAGGTCCTTGCGCTGCCAGAGGTCACGAACCGGTTGTCTGCCGGAAAGGCCGATCATCACTAACACCAGCAAATCGCAGCCCCTGATTTTCACGTTCCTGTCCTTTCCTGATTACTGCCAGCACATCGTGTGAAGTGATTGCGGACCCGTACCCCTTGGCGGATTGACCTAACGCGGCCCGGGAGGCAAATGCTCCGTCAGGTACCGGGTGAGCAACTCGTACAGGTGCCGCGTCGTGTTCTCGCCTTCGCGGAGCGAGTGGGACCGGCTCGGGTACGCCATCATGGAGAATGCCTTGTTGTGCTTGATCAGCTCGTTCATGAGAACTTCACAATTCTGATAGTGACAGTTGTCATCGCCGGTGCCGTAGACGAGGAGGAGATTCCCCCGGAGCTGATGGGCAAAGGTGAGCGGCGAGCCTTGGGTGTAGCCGTCCTCGTTGTCGTCCGGCAGGCCCATGTACCGCTCCTGGTAGATGGTGTCGTAGAAACGTTGATTGCTGACGAAGGCGATGGCCATCGCCGTATGGTACAATTCGGGATACCGGAAGATCGCATTGAGGCTCATCGAGCCGCCGCCGCTCCAGCCCCAGATCCCTATGCGATTCGGATCTACATAGGGCCAGTCCCTGATGAGGGCCCGTGTTGCCACGGCCTGATCCGCCGACGCCAGAATGCCCACCTGGCGGTAGATGCACTTGCGCCAGGCACGACCGCGGGGCGCGGCCGTACCCCGGTTGTCCACGCTGACCACGAGGTAACCCCGTTGTGCCAGCATGGTGTGCCACAAGAGGTTCGTTCCTCCCCATTTGTCATGGACGGTGCTCCCGGCGGGCTCGCCGTACACATGGAAGAACAGCGGATATTGTCGGTTCGGATCGAAATCCGGAGGCTTTATGCACCAGCCATCCAGCAGGACGCCGTCGCCGATATCGACTCGGAAGAGTGCGGTGGGACACTTGTTGAGCGTCGACAGCTTCGCGCGGAGTTCCGCATTGTCCTCCAGCACTCGCACGCTGGCATGGTCCGGCAGACGGATGAGATCGGTGACGGGAGGCTCGGTGATGGAAGAGTACGTATGGATCGCCCATTTCGCGTCGGGCGAAAGCCGATACTCATGGGTGCCGCTTGGGCCGCTCGGCGTGACCCTCTCCAGAGCGCCGCTGCCGTCGAGCGGGGCTCGATAGAGGTAGCGTTGTGTGGGATCTTCCGGCGAAGCGATGTAATAGACCCACTGGCTGGCCGGGTCAATTCCTGCGACATCGACCACATCGAATTCGCCCGGTGTCAGGAGGGTGATCTTCCTGCCCGAGCGGGAAACCAGGTACAGATGCCGCCAGCCGTCACGGTCGCTCAGCCAAGTGAAAGCTGTGCCATCCTCAAGCCAGGTGGCGTCATGGTGGACATCGACCCATGCCTCGTCCTGCTCCGTCAGGATCGTGTGTAATCGACCGCTTCGTATGTTGGCCAGTCTGACGCAGTTCTTGTTCTGGAGACGATTCAGATGCTGGAACACGATCCGCTGGGGGTTTTCGACCCAGCCCATTCTGGGGATATAATTGTTCCGTGGGTCGCCCGAAACGTCGAACCATCGCGTCTTGCCGCCCCGGGCACGCACCACGCCGATGCGACAGGCAGAATTGGTCTGTCCCACCTTGGGGTACTTGAAAGTGGTTATCTCGGGATAGAGAGCCTTCGTGTAGTTGATGAGGTGAAACTCCTGCACTCCCGCGGTGTCGAACTGCCAGTACGCGATATGAGTGCCGTCCGGGCTCCAGCAAAAGCCGTCCCGAAGGCCGAATTCCTCTTCGTAGACCCAGTCCGATGTACCGTTGATGACAGTGTCTGAGCCGTCCTGCGTCAACTGTGTGATCTGCAAGTCACTGACGTTCTGGACATACAGATTCCTCTCCCGGACATACGCCACGCGGTTTCCGTCCGGCGAGAACTTGGCAAACATCAATGTCGACGCCGCCGCATCACCCCCGAGTTTCCGCAGGCTGCCATCCGTCAAGTCCAGCACCCAGTAGTCCCCCCGGGTGTTCTGACGCCAGACGCGCTTGGCATTGGTGAAGATAAGTGATCGCGCAAAAATAATCTGAACAAATTATTGTTGATCGATGTGAAAGATTGTGGATAATACGTGCATGCAG